>DBAW01000282.1 GCA_002291855.1 Sphingomonas sp. UBA1000 | reverse complement strand
GCATCCGCGCCGAAGCGATCGGCGAAGGCCTTGGCAACTACACCATCCGCGGTCTGCCGCTCGCCTCGAGCGGATCGAAATGGCTGAACTTCCAGGAAGACGGCCTGCCCGTCGTCGAGTTTGGCGACATCAACCTGCTGACACCGGATTCGCTGCTGCGCTTCGACCTCAATGTCGGCCAGATCGAGACCATCCGTGGCGGCTCGGCCTCGACCTTCGCGTCCAACTCGCCGGGCGGGGTGATCAACCTCATCTCCAAGACCGGCGATGTCGAAGGCGGCGCGCTTCAGGCCTCGACCGGCATCGACTATCAGGATTACCGCGTCGACTTCTCCTATGGCGCGCGCCTCAGCGAAACCGTCCGCTTCCATGTCGGCGGCTATTACCGCGAGGGCGAAGGCCCGCGTGACAATGGCTTCACCGCCTATCGCGGCGGCCAGATCAAGTTCAACATCACCAAGGATCTGCCGACCGGCTATATCCGCCTCTACGGCAAGTATCTGAGCGACCGCACCCCGCTCTATCAGGGCGTGCCGATCGCGGTGACCGGCACCAACGAGAACCCGAATTATTCGAACGTGCCGGGCTTTGATGCGTCGCGCGACGTGCTGCAGGGCCGCAACATCAGCAACTATGTGATCCCCAACGGCCAGAACAACCTGACCCGCTTCGACGCGCGCCAGGGCATCAACCCGACCGTCAAGTCGATCGGCCTTGAGGCGCAGTTCGATGTCGGCGACTGGACCATCACCGAGCGCTTCCGCTATTCCGACATCGGCGGCAGCGTTCAGATCGCGCTCCCGCTGGCGACGGCACCGGCCCCGCTGCTGATGGGGGCGCTCGGCGCGCCGGGCGGCCGTCTGCGCTATGCCAATGGCGACCGCGCGGGCCAGCTTGTTGCCAGCCCCGCCGCCCTCAACGGCAACGGCCTGCTGGTCAACAACATGCTCTTCAACACCCAGATGAAGAACATGGACAACATCACCAACGACCTGCGCGCCAGCCGCGTGTGGAAGGCTGGTGCCGGTGAGCTGACGACCACTGTCGGTCTCTATGCCTCGCGCCAGTCGGTGTTCAACGACTTCCTAGGTTCGAGCATCATCAACGATGTGCGCGGCGGCGGCAATGCGGCGCTGCTCGATCTGATCACCGCCGGCGGCACCCAGCTGACCCAGGGCGGCTTCTTCAACTTCAACGGCACGGTCGCGGCCAGCTTCGACGCGGACTATCAGGTCCTCGCGCCCTATGCTTCGGTCAACTACAAGGTCGGCAAATTCTCGTTCGGCGGCAGCATCCGCTTCGATCGCGGCAATGTCGAAGGCCAGGCCTTTGGTTACACCATCGGTGCCACCAACCTGCCGACCGTGCCCGTCGACATCAACCGCGATGGCACCATCTCGTCTGCCGAGACCCGCACCACGCGCTTTGACTTCAACGCGCCGTCGCTGGTCGATTATAACTACAACTATGTCAGCTATTCGGCGAGCGTGAACTACCGCGCGTCGGACTCGCTGGCAGCCTTTGCCCGCTACAGCCGGGGCGGCCGTGCCGCAGCCGACCGTATCCTGCTCACCCCGGCGATCAACTCGGTCACTGGCCGGCTGGCACCGGGCGAAGACGGTTATGACGCCGTCACCCAGACCGAGCTGGGCCTGAAGTTCCGCAAGTCGAACCTCACGCTCAACCTCACCGGCTTCCTCGCCGACACCAGCGAGAGCAATCTGCAGGTGACGTCGAACGCAGCCGGCGACACCATCGCGGTGCTGCTGGCCCGGGATTACCGGGCCTATGGTCTGGAGTTTGAAGGCGCGGTGACGTTCGGCAACTTCAGCCTGACGGCGGGCGCGACCTATACCAAGGCGGAGATCAAGGCCGACGCCACCCAGCCGCAGTTCGTCGGCAACACCCCGCGCCGTCAGCCGCACCTGATCTTCCAGGCAACGCCGCAGTACAGCACCGATCTGTTCACGGTCGGCGTCAACGTGGTGGGCCATACCGACAGCTACACGCAGGACCAGAACCAGCTGCGCCTGCCGGGCTTCACCATCGTCAGCCCGTTCCTGCAGGTTCGTCCGGCCGACCGGGTGACGGTGATGCTCAATGTCAACAATGTGTTCGACACCATGGGCATCGTCGAAATCTCGCAGGGCGCGCTGCCGGCCACCGGCGTCGTGACCGGGCGAACGATCAACCCGCGCACCGTCTCGGCGGCGGTCCGCTTCAACTTCTGAGGAACGCCGTTCCGGCCGGGGCACCCCGCCCCGGCCGGAACGGACATGCGCGGGACCGCAAATGCCCCGACTCGCCGGCGTCAGTCTCGTCGGCCGCCTCAGAAAGCGATCGGTAACGCGACGGGCTTTAGCAATGGTCCCGGCACGCACTGCACATTCTGCCGAGGCGGGCGACCCTGTCTGGCACACCCCGCCGACCAAAGCCTGACAAAAAGGCCGAAACCCCAGTCACCTGCGCCGGGGGCATATGACATCGTGCGCGGGATAGCCGGGTTGGCTTGCTCCGGTTCATTTTGGGACAGGCTGGTATTTCGTCTTGACGATCATGTGTTCTTCGACGACCCCGGAAAACAACCGCAATGGTTCCGTTGACCGGGGGGGCACTATGAAAATGAAGCATGTCATGATGAGCGCGATTGCGCTGGGTTCGGCAGTCTTGTCGGCGCCGGCGTCGGCCGCCGTCATTTATGACTGGTCGGGTGCATCAATGATCGGCAGCGCCCGCATGGAAGCTTCTTTTTCATTTCAGAGCGATACGCCGCTCGGTAACTCGCAGATTCTCGATCTCAGCACCGCAAACTGCGTGTTCCGCCTGAACGGCTCCAACATTGGGTGCGCACGCATCATCATGGGGCTTTCGTTCGGTCGAAACGCCGTCAGCGTTATGGCAAATCCGGTTGGCTTTACAGCATATCAGATCAACAGCGAGTTCGCGTCGACGTCGCTTGAGACGACCGGGTCTTATCAGTCGATCGGTGGCAACCCTTCGACCCTGACAGTGACCAACACCACCCCTGCGGTGCCGGAACCTGCGACCTGGGCCATGCTCATTCTCGGCTTCGGCCTGATCGGCGGCACCCTGCGGCAGCCGAAAGCCTCGACTGCGACAGCATCGCGCGCGTAAGCGGGTTCCGCAACGCCATCATTGAAACCCCGCTGGAGCGATCCGGCGGGGTTTTTCATGCGGGCTCGGCGGCGCGCCGCCTGGCCGAAGCCGGCGCAACAGTGCTCGAAGGCCGCGCAGTCACTGGCCACAAGTCCGATGCGACCTTCGCCTATTGCGCCGAAAAGGCCGACCGCGAGCGCATGGCCGACGCCGCAATCGCCCGCGTCGTTGGCAAAGCTCAGGAAGCAAAAAATGGCAAACCTTAGTCAAGCGCCTGATATTAGGTCGTTTTTATGTGGTGATGGCGCACCCAAGAGGATTCGAACCTCTGGCCTCTGCCTTCGGAGGGCAGCGCTCTATCCAGCTGAGCTATGGGTGCGTGGAGGGGCCGCTTAGCAGGGGTTTTCGCATGGCGCCAGCCCCTTATCGCACCGGCGTCAGCGAATGCCGGGGCGTGGCGGCGGGGTGATCGGCTGGAACGGGGCGAGCGCGCAGGCCGGGCCGGGCTGCGCGCTTGGCCCTTGCAGCACGGTGATGATGTCCTGCGCGCACAGCTGGGTGAGCGACGTCTGATAGGCAAAGCGCTGTTCAAAGCCGAGTGTCGGGCAGGATTGGGGCAGCACCGTGCGGTAGATGCGCGCGCCGCCGCCCCAGTCGATCACCCGGTCGCTCCGCACCCTGCTCTGCTTCAGGTCGCTGATCGGCACGCAGTTGCGCGCCGGCCCGGCAAAGCGCGCGCCGTCGCGATAGCCCTGGCCGTCGGCGCTTGGCTGTGCCGCCGCCTCGGCCGCGGCCCGCGCGGCCGCGCGCTGATCGTCGCTTGCACAGGCGGCGAGCAGCATGGCTGCGATGATGCTGATCGGGACTCGCATGGGCCTGTCCTCCTGCCTGCCGGGCGCAAGGCTGCACCGGCCGAGCGGGTTCAGGCAAGCGTCTTGGGCTTGAACCGGCACAGATCGGCGACCGGGCAGCGCCAGCATTCGGGCCGCCGCGCCTTGCAGACATAGCGGCCATGCAGGATCAGCCAGTGATGCGCGCCCAGCCGGAACGGCTTGGGCACGCGCTTTTCCAGCCCCCGTTCGACCGCCAGCACCGTTTTGCCCGGCGCCAGCCCGGTGCGGTTGCAGACGCGGAAGATATGGGTGTCGACGGCAAAGGTCTCCGCGCCAAAGGCGGTGTTCATCACCACATTGGCGGTCTTGCGCCCGACGCCCGGCAGCCGTTCCAGCGCATCACGGTCGGCCGGCACCTGCCCGCCATGCTCGCGGATCAACGCTTCGGACAGGGCGATGACGTTCTTCGCCTTGGTGTTGAACAGGCCGATGGTGCGGATATGCGCCCGCAGCCCTTCTTCGCCCAGCGCGACCATCGCCTCGGGCGTGGTCACGGTCTCGAACAACCGCTTCGTGGCCTTGTTGACGCCGATATCGGTCGCCTGCGCCGACAGCACGACGGCGACCAGCAGCGTGTAATCATTGACATAGGCAAGTTCGGTCTCGGGCGCGGGATTGGCCTCAGCCAGCCGCCGGAAAAACTCGAAGATCGCAGCCGCCTTCACAGGCCGAGCACATCCTTCATCGCATAGCGGCCCGGCCCGCGCCCGGCGAGCCACAGTGCCGCGCGCAACGCGCCGCGCGCGAAGATCGCCCGGCTTTCGGCGCGGTGGCCAAGCTCGATCCGCTCGCCCTCGGCGGCAAGGATGACCTGATGGTCGCCGGCCACCGAACCGCCGCGCAGCACGGCAAAGCCGATATCGCCCGGCCGCCGCGCGCCCATGCGGTCGACGACCGGGGTGAGCGCATGGCCCCGCCCGGCAGCCGCCGCATGGCCGAGCAGCAGCGCCGTGCCGCTGGGCGCATCGACCTTGTGGCGGTGATGCATCTCGAGAATCTCGATATCCCAGTCCGCCCCCAGCCGCGCCGCCGCCTGCTCGACCAGCGCGGCCAGCAGATTGACGCCAAGCGAGGTGTTGGCCGCCTGCAGCACCGCGACGGTGCGCGCCGCCGCGTCGATCGCCGCATGTTCTGCCGGCCCGAGCCCGGTCGTGCCGATCAGCACCGGCGTGCCCATGGCCTGCGCGGCGGCCAGCGTCTCGCCCAGCGCAGCGGGCACCGAAAAATCGATGAGGACATCGGCCGCGCGGGCAAGGCCCAGCACATCGCCGCCCCGGTCCACGCCGCCTGCCAGCGCCACGCCCTGTTCCGCCGCCTCGGCGGCAATGGCCCGGCCCATGCGCCCTTCGGCCCCGATGATCCCGATCGCTGTCATGGCTGTTCCGTTCCCCCAACGGCCCGCAAAGCGCAAGCATCAAAAAGACATGTTGTGTTTACACAACGAATCATATTATATCTGCCGCATAGGAACGACATGCACAACAGACTCTCCCTTTTCCGCGCCGAAGCCGGCCTGTCGCGCAAGGATCTTGCCGCCCGGGTCGACGTCAATCCGCAGACGATCGGCTATCTCGAACGCGGCGATTACAAGCCCAGCCTTGAGCTGGCGCTGCGCATCGCGCGGGTGTTCGACGTGCCGGTGGAGGCGCTGTTCTCGCTCGACCCGTTCGAGCCGGTGGCGGAGCTGATCCGCCGGTCACAGAAAGGCTGAACCATGATCTTCTATCGCTCCCCCGCCGCTGAGGGCGGCTCGGCCATGCCGGTCGGCCGGCTGCGGCTGCTGACCGGCCTTGCGCTCGGCCTGTATCCGGCCGGCGGCATCATCCTCGCCGCTGCACCGGGCGCGGCAGCGGAAATCGCCGCGCTGGTGATGATCGCCGCCGCGATCCTGTGCGCCCTGCCCGTCTATCAAAGCTCGGCCCAGCGCATCGTCGCCGAAGAGGCCATCCGGCTCGACGAACGCGAACGCCAGCTGCGCGAACGGACCCTGTCGCGCAGCTATTTCATCCTGTCAGGACTGATGCTGCTCGGCATCGCCTATGCCGGCATTGCCAGCGACACCGGCTGGTGGACGCCGGCGGGCCGTCGCGCGTGGAACGTGCTGTTCTGGGGCCTGTTCCTGACCGCCACGCTGCTGCCGACCGCGCTGCTCGCCTGGTCGATGACCGATGAGGATGCGGAGGGCTGAGGCCCGGCCGCGGAGCGGAGACGCATCATGGCGCATCACCACATCCAGAAGATCGTCATCCTGACCGGGGCGGGCATTTCCGCCGAAAGCGGGCTGGAGACGTTTCGCGCGTCGGATGGGCTGTCGGCGTCGCACCGGATCGAGGACGGGTGCACGTATTCTAACGAGGTCCGGCCTTCAGCTAACGCCCAAAATCAGTCATTGTTTGGAGCATGCGCAAAGCCTATTTTCGGCGGCTTATGTCAACCATGGCTGCTGCGCTAAACCTTCAAGAGCATGGCGCTGAACACTGGCGGAGTATCGGGCCGGGAGATCTCTCCACCCTGACCCGATCCATAGCTCACCTCCCGGCTAACCACGCGGGCCTCCGCATAAGACAGCTTGCAGCTTTGGCCCCCTTCCTAGAATCAGACGGTCCGATAGGCGCAATCGCCGCGAGAACCTTGGGGGCAGGTAGCCGCCCGGTGAGGGCTATCCTGTTCGACAAAACTGCAGAGACAAATTGGGCACTGGCTTGGCATCAAGATCGGACCATCTGTGTAAAGAAACGCATTGAGGTCTCAGGTTTCGGCCCGTGGACTATCAAGCAAGGGATGCAACACGTTGCTCCCCCCTTTGATCTGCTATCTCGCATGGTGACGCTGCGCGTCCATCTGGACGACGTTCCGGCGACCAATGCCCCGCTGCTGATCGCGCCAGGTTCACATAAATACGGCCGCGTGCCAGTAGGTGCGGTGGATGCCGTTGTGCGTCAGTGCGGAACTTACACCTGCCTTGCAAAAGCCGGGGACGTCTGGGTTTACGCGACGCCAATCCTGCACGCATCGGAAGCTGCCACAAGGCCAGCTCGCCGTCGTGTCTTACAGGTCGACTTTTCCATGGAGGAACTGCCCAGCGGGCTGGAGTGGCTGGGCATTTGATGGCAGCTAACCACCACTTCCAGACGACGCGCGCTGCTCGTATCGACAAGTCATGCGCGACCTCGAAAACATTGTTGTCCTGACAGGCGCGGGCATCTCCGCCGAGTCTGGCATCCCCACGTTTCGCACGCATGGCGCGGTCTCCTACTGGGAGTATGACGACGCGGATGGCGTTAGAAAAAGGCACCGGATCGAGGATGTGTGCACGCCCGAGGCGCTGGCGCGCGATCCGGCGCTGGTGCACCGTTTCTATGACGCCCGGCGCGCGCAGCTGGATGCGGTCAGCCCCAATGCCGCGCATCAGGCGCTGGCGCGGCTCGATGCCGGATGGACGGGGGAACTGCTGATCGTCACCCAGAATGTCGACGATTTGCACGAGCGCGCGGGCGCGGTGCGGCTGGTGCATATGCATGGCGCGCTGCGTTCGGCCTGGTGCCTGGCCTGTGACGGGCGCAGCGGCTGGCACGGGCCGATGGGGGCGGAACAGGCGGGTGATTGGCCGCCCTGCCCGGCCTGCGGCGCCCGCGCGCTCAGGCCCGACATCGTGTTTTTCGGCGAAATGCCCTATCAGATGGACCGGATCGAGGCCGCGCTGGCCGGGGCCGATCTGTTCGTTTCGATCGGCACATCGGGGGCCGTCTATCCGGCGGCGGGCTTTGTCCGCATGGCGGCGGCGCATGGCGCGCGCACGCTCGAGCTCAATCTGGAACCGTCGGCCGGAAGCCACCTGTTCGATGACAGCCGCTTCGGCCCGGCAACCGAGCTGGTGCCGCACTGGGTGGCGGAGCTGTCCGGCGGCTGATCGCCGGTCGGTCCGGCACGGGCGATGAGGCCCGTGCCGGACGCGCCGATCAGAAGTTCACCCGGGCGGTGACGCCGTAATAACGGTCGGCGTCGCGCGGGATGATGTAGCGATAGCTGCCCGCCGGTCCGCCGCTCACGATCGAGGCGGCAAAGCTCTGGTCGAACAGGTTGCGGACCTGGAAGGTCACGCGGTAGCGATCCTCGGGATCGACCAGCCCGGCCTGCAGGTTGACGAGCGCATAGCCGTCGATCGTCGTGCGCTCCCGCACCACCGGATCGGGCGAGAACTGCCCGAGCTGGCTCGACTGCACGTTCGCCTGACCGCCGAAGAACAGATCGACCGCCCCGCCGGTGCGCCAGCGATAATCGGCACCGATCGAGCCCTTCCACTTGGGCGCGAACGCCAGCTCGGTGCCCGAGGGGATGACCTGGGTCGGCAGCGCGCCGGGCGGCAGCTGGAACCGGTCGACCTTGGCATCGGTATAGGCAAGGCCGCCGGTGATGCTGAGGTCGCTCGCCGGACGCCAGATCAGGTCAAGCTCTGCCCCGCGCGTCGACACCGACCCGGCATTGGTGAAGCGCGTGACGATCACGCCCGCCACCAGATCGGGGTTGTTGGCCTGGAAGTTGCGGTATTTGGCGTAGAAGGCCGCGAGGTTCAGCACCAGCTTGCCGCCGAACAGCGTGTTCTTCATGCCCAGTTCGAACGCGTCCGACTCTTCCGGATCGAGCGCATCAGTGCCGACCTGGGTGAGGTTGAAGAACACGTTGAACGCCGGCCCCTTATAGCCGCGCGTATACATGCCGTAGAGCATCGAATCGTCGAGCACGTCGAACTGCAGGCCGACCCGGCCCGACAGATTCTCGGCATCGGTCTTGCTGCGGAACGGGGCCGCGGGCTGGCCGACACCGCCCGGCATGACCGGGAAGCTGGGCTGGATGCCCGGCCCGGCCAGCGTCGTGTTGCGGCTGAGGAACACGTTCAGCTGGTCAAGCGTGAAGCGTAGCCCGGCAATCGCGCGGAAGCGTTCGGTGAAGTTGAACGTGGCCTGGCCGAACAGGGCGGTCGTCTTGAACACCGACCCGAAATCGGCAACCCCGGTCGGGAAGGTGCTGGCCGGCGCGCCCGCCGCGCCGCAGGTGACGAGCGGGCTGGGCGTCGGATTGCCGGCGGTGTTGCAGGCGATCACGTCACGCTGGAAAATCCGGCGGTTCTCGGCGCGCGAATAATAGGCACCGACGACGTAATCGATGAACTCGCCGCCCGGCGAGGCCAGGCGCAGTTCCTGCGAGAAGGTGCTGCTGTTCTGCGGACCACGGTCATGCAGCTGCTGCAACCCCGCACCCTGGAACGCGGCGGGCAGCCAGTCGCCGTCGCGGATCTCGGTGTTCCGCCAGTCGCGATAGGCGGTGATCGAGGTGACGGTCTGCGTGCCGACCTGCGCGTCGAGCTGCATCGACGCACCCCAGCCGCGTTCTTCGGTGCGGGTGATGAGGTTCTGGTTGATCTGGCGGGTTTCGTCGCCGCGCGGCGTCGGCAGCACGCTGAACACCGGGTTGGTGGTCGGCAGGCCCGCGCCGGTCAGCGGCCCGGTGCCGATCACTTCGGCGCAGCAATCATCGCTGTTCTTGTAATAGTCGAAGATGAAGGTCGCCTTGACGTTCGACCAGTCGCCGCGCGCCTTGATGCGGCCGCCATAGCGTTCATAGCCGTTGACGGTGCGGTTGCGGGTCTGCGCGACATTGGTGATGTTGCCATCCCAATTGGCGTAATAGCCGGTGGCGCGGACCGCGAAATTGTCGGTGACCGGCACGTTGACGAGCATGCGGCCGCGATATTCGTCGTCCGAGAACCAGCCGGCCTCGACATAGCCTTCATAATCCTTGCCGGGCGCGCGGGTGATGATGTTGATTACGCCCGCCGAGGCGTTCTTGCCGAACAGCGTGCCCTG
>DBAW01000152.1:844-6741 GCA_002291855.1 Sphingomonas sp. UBA1000 | reverse complement strand
GCACCACAAACAACCCCGCCCCCGCGCCGAGAGGCGCGCAACAAACAACAGCTGCGGGCTTAAGCCCGCACTCAAAAATCGATGGCGATGCCTTTCAGCTCCCAGTCGCCATAACGGACGGGGTTGAGGCCAAGGGGGTCGTCCTCGCCATCGGTCCCGTCCGCAGCGGCCTTGGGCGCGGGCTGCGGCAGCGGCGGGTTGGGCGACAGATATTCGGGCGGCTTCACATGGGCCGGGCGTTCGCCCATTGACGGTCTCCCTTCGGCATCGGCTGGCTGTGGCACCCCGGCAGCGGGGCATGGACTAACATTGGGGCAGGCAAGGGATCGGGCAAGACCATGGGTGATGACAAAATGGCCGGAGACAAAATGGCGGAAGGGCCGGGGCTGGCGGCGCGGCGGGCGGCGCTCAGGCTGCTCGATGCGGTGCTGCGCCGGGGGCTGCCGCTGGAGGCCGCGCTCGATGCCGCCGCGCGCGACCTGACGCGCGGCGACGACCGGGCGCTCGCCCATGCGCTTGCCGCCGCCGTGCTGCGCCGCCTGCCCGATCTCGACGCGCTCATCGATTCGGCAACCGCCCGGCCGCTGCCCGCCGATGCCAAGGCGCGGTTTGCGCTGCGCATTGCCCTTGCCCAGGCGCTGGTGCTCGGCACGCCCGGCCATGCAGCGATTGCAACCGTGCTGCCGCTGGTCGATGGCGGCCCGCGCAAGCTGGTGCACGGCGTGTTCGGCACGCTGATGCGGCGGCGGGTGGAGCTGCCCGCGCGGCCGTCGCTGCCCGGCGGGGTGGCGCAGCGCTGGCTCGCCGCCTGGGGCCGCGACATGATCGATGCGGCGGCGGAGGCGATTGCCGCCCCGGCCCCCATCGATCTCAGCTTCGCTGTCGAGCCGGCGGCGTTTGACGGCGTCGCCCTCGCCCCCCGCCACCGCCGGCTGGCGGCCGGCACGCGCGTCGCCGAACTGCCCGCCTATGCCGAGGGCGGCTGGTGGGTGCAGGATCTCGCGGCCTCGATCCCGGCGCGGCTGCTGGGTGCGGGGGCGGGGCGGCACGCGCTCGATCTGTGCGCGGCCCCGGGCGGCAAGACGCTTCAGCTGGCGGCGGCGGGCTGGCGGGTGACGGCGCTCGACAATGCGCCCGCCCGGCTCGACCGGCTGCGCGACAATCTGGCGCGCACCCGGCTGTCGGCCGATATCGTTCTGGCCGATGCGCTCGACTGGGAACCGGCGGCGCCGGTCGATGCGATCCTGCTCGACGCGCCGTGCAGCGCGACCGGCATTTTCCGCCGCCACCCCGATGTGCTCCACCGCGTGCGCGCCAAGGACATTGCGGCGCTGGCCGAGGTGCAGGCGCGGCTGCTCACGCGCGCGGCGGGGTGGCTGCGGCCGGGCGGCGCGCTGGTGTTTGCCACCTGCTCGCTCGAACCGCAGGAGGGCGAGGCGCATCTGGCGGCAGCTGCGGCGGCGGGGCTGGAGCTGGTGCCGGTTGCGGCGGACGAGCTGCCGCCCGGCATTGCGGCCGATCCGCGCGGCCATGTCCGCACCCTGCCGGGGATGCTGGCCGATCAGGGGCGGCTCGACGGCTTCTTCATCGCCCGTTTCCGCCGGCCCGCCACCGGGCACGCGGATTGACAAGCGGGGCCGCCCCCGCCCAAGCGGCGCGCATGAGCGACGATGCCCGTTTCGGCCTGTCCCGCCAGCTGCGCCTGCCCGGCCCGTTCCCGCTCGACAGCGGCGCGACGCTTGGCGAGATCGAGATCGCCTATGAAACCCATGGCCGGCTGAATGCGGCGGGCAGCAACGCGATCCTGATCTGCCACGCGCTGACCGGCGATCAGCATGTCGCCTCCCCGCATCCACGCACCGGCAAGCCGGGCTGGTGGACGCGCATGGTCGGCCCCGGCAAGCCGGTCGATCCGGAGCGGCATCTGATCGTCTGCGCCAATGTGCTCGGGTCGTGCATGGGCTCGACCGGCCCGGCGAGCGTCGATCCGGTAACCGGCACGCCCTATGCGATGCGGTTTCCGGTAATCACCATCCGCGACATGGTGCGCGCGCAGGCGGCGCTGCTCGATCATCTCGGCATCGCCCGGCTGCGCGCCGTGGTCGGCGGGTCGATGGGCGGGATGCAGGCGCTCAGCTGGGCCGCCACCTATCCCGCGCGGGTCGAGGCGGCGGTGGTGATCGCCTCGGCCGCGCGCCATTCGGCGCAGAATATCGCCTTTCACGAGGTCGGGCGTCAGGCGATCATGGCCGATCCGCGCTGGCGCGGCGGCGATTATTACGCCAGCGGCGACCCGCCGACCTCGGGGCTGGCGGTCGCGCGCATGGCCGCGCATATCACCTATCTGTCCGAAGCCGGGCTGACCGAGAAATTCGGCCGCCGCCTGCAGGGCCGGCCCGACAAGCCGGACGGGGCCAAGAGCTTCGGCTTCGACGCCGATTTCCAGGTCGAAAGCTATCTGCGCCATCAGGGGCTGAGCTTCACCGACCGGTTCGATGCGAACTCCTATCTCTACATCACCCGCGCGCTCGATTATTTCGATCTGGCCGAGGATCATGGCGGGCGGCTGGCCGAGGCGTTTCGCGGCAGCGCGGCGCGGTTCTGCCTGATCAGCTTCGACACCGACTGGCTGTATCCGACCGCCGAAAGCCGGGCGATCGCGCATGCGCTCAACGCCGCCGGCGCGGCGGTCAGCTGTGTCGAGCTGTCCAGCCCGTTCGGCCATGACGCCTTTCTGCTCGACGCGCCGGAGATGAACCGCATCGTCGACGGGTTTCTGAGGGCGGGCGAATGACGGCGCTGCGCCCCGATCTGGCGATCATCGCCGCCAATGTCGCGCGCGGCACGCGGGTGCTCGACATTGGCTGCGGCGACGGCGCGCTGATGGCGGCGCTGCGCGACACGCGCGGCGTCGATGCGCGCGGGCTGGAGCTTGATCCCGCCAATGTCGCCGCCGCGGTGGCGCGCGGCCTGTCGGTGATGCAGGGCGATGCCGATGTCGATCTGGTCGATTATCCGGCCGGGGCGTTCGACTATGCGATCCTCAGCCAGACCTTGCAGACGACGCGGCGGCCCGATCTGGTGCTCGATCAGCTGGTGCGGATTGGACGGCGGGCGTTCGTGTCCTTCCCCAATTTCGCGCATTGGCGGGTGCGGCTGTCGCTGCTCTGGGGCGGGCGGATGCCGGTGACGCGGCTGTTGCCGCTGCAATGGTATGAAACGCCCAACATCCACCATGTCACGATCGACGATTTCCGCGCCCTTGTCGCCGCGCGCGGGCTGGTGGTGGAGGGCAGCTGGTTCCTGTCGGGCGACAGCCTGACCAGCGCGGCGGCGGCGAACTTCCGCGCCGAACATGCGGTGTTCCTGCTCAGCCGGCCGGATTGAGGCCGGGCAAGGTAGTTTCCGCCGCGCGGCGCGGCGCAAACAGTCAGCCCATCTGTCCCCCCACCAGCCCGTGGGCGAGCAGCGCATTGGCGGTGGCGGCGACATCCTCGGGCGTCCGGTCAGCGCCTAGCACGCCGAACCGCAGCCCCAGAAACACGTTCATCCCCATGATCGCCCAGGCGACGACCTCGGCATCGGGGACGCGCAGATCGCCGCGCCGTTCGGCCTCGCCCAGCCGGGCGGCGATGCGGTCGGCGGTGTTCCGGTAATGGGCGCGGTAGCTGTCGGGATCGACGAACTCGGCCTCGTCGATGATCCGGTAGATTTCCTTGTGCGCGCGCACAAAGCCTAGAAAGCTCGCAAGGCCCGCGCGTTCGGCGGCCAGCCCGTCCGGGGCGGCGGCGATCGCCGGGGCGACATGGTCGCGCACCTGGGCCGACATGTCGCGCACCAGCGCGCGGAACACCTCCTCTTTCGAGTTGAAATAGGTGTAGAAGGTGCCGAGCGCGACGCCCGCACGCTGGGTGATGTGGGTGATGCCGGTATCGTGAAAGCCGCGCGCGCCAAACTCCGCCGCCGCCGCATCGAGGATCGCGCGCAGCGTCTTGCGGCCGCGCGCGGTGCGCGGCGTCTTGTCGGTCACGCCCGGTGCGGCATCGGTTCCCGCAGCCCCGGCCTGCGCGCCGCCCGCCGCTGAAGCCGTGCCTGCTGCCGCGACTGTTGCCGCGCCGCTACGCCTGCCGGCCATTTTCCCTCTCCTGCCGCGTCAAAGTTGAAACCCGGTTCAGGTTTCAGTATAGGCGTGGGCGGACCGGGCGCAAGTCATGCCGAAATGACCGCCCGCAGGAGGGGAAGATGCCAATGAACCGGATGTCGTCGCGTGCGCTGTTTCTGCTGGGGGCGGGGATGCAGGCGCTCGTTTCCGCACCGCTTGCCGCGCAGCAGGTCGAGCCGCCGGCCGGGGTCAGCGATCTGGGCGACATCACGGTGACCGCGCGGCGGCGCGAGGAAAGCCTGCTCGACGTGCCGATCGCCATCACCTCCTTCTCCGGCGCGACGCTGGAGCGGACGGGCGCGATCGACATCACCGAAATCTCCGACGTGACGCCCAACGTCACGCTGGAAGTGTCGCGCGGCACCAACACCACGCTGACCGCCTTCATCCGCGGCGTCGGCCAGCAGGATCCGGTGGCCGGGTTCGAAGCCGGCGTCGGCCTTTACCTCGACGATGTCTATCTGAACCGCCCGCAGGCGGCGGTGCTCGACATTTATGACGTCGAACGGATCGAGGTGCTGCGCGGGCCGCAGGGCACGCTTTATGGCCGCAACACCATCGGCGGCGCGATCAAATATGTGACGCGCGACCTCAATCCCGACGAGGCCGAGGCGCGGGTGCGCGGCAATGCCGGCAATTTCGACCAGTTCGATCTGGTCGCGACGGCGAGCACGCCGCTCAGCCAGGATTTCCGGCTGGGCGCGTCGATCGGCCGGTTCAGCCGGGGCGGGTTCGGGGAGAATCTCGTCAACGGGCTGGAAAACTACAACAAGGACATCTGGGCGATGCGCGCCAATGCCGAATTCGGCCGGCGCGGCGATTTCTTCCTGCGCATCGTCGGCGATTATACGCGCGATCGCTCCAACCCGCGCAACGGCCACCGGCTGATTCCCGGCCTGCTGTCAGGCGCGCCGGTGCTTGACGACGTGTTCGACACCCGCGCCGGGCTGACCCGCCCGACCCAGGATGTGAAGGCATATGGCCTGTCGGGCACCGCCGAATGGACGCTGAACGAGACGGTCACGCTCAAGAACATCATCGCCTGGCGGCAGGACCGCAGCCAGACCCCGATCGATTTCGACAGCCTGCCCGCCGCCGATGTCGATGTGCCCGCCATCTACCGCAACCGGCAATTCTCGAACGAATTCCAGGTGCTCTATGAAGGCGAAAAGCTGCAGGGGATCCTGGGCGCCTATTATCTGAACGCGCGGGCGCGCAACATTTTCGATGTCGTGCTGGCGACCACCAACCCGGTGTTCCTGCCCGGGCTGAGCGCCTCGACCTCGGGCGATGTGCGCACCAGGACCTGGGCGATCTTCGGCGATTTCACCTATGCGCTGAGCGATCAGGTGTCGCTGTCGGTCGGCGGGCGCTACACCTCCGACGAGCGCCGCGCGCGCGTCATCCGCGCCAATCTGCTGGGCGGCCCGTCGCCCGAACTTGGCGGCCAGGGCGTGCAGCTCGGCGCGCGGACCTCGGACTTCACCGGCGCTGAAACCTTCAAGCAGTTTACGCCGCGCGCCTCGATCAGCTGGAAGCCGAGCGAGGATCACACCCTCTATGCCTCCTATCAGAAGGGCTTCAAGGGCGGCGGCTTCGACCCGCGCGGCCTGTCGACCGCAGCGCCCGACCTCAATGGCAACGGCACCCGCGAGGCGTCGGAAATCTTCGACTATTTCCTGTTCGATCCCGAAAAGGTGAACAGCTATGAACTGGGCTGGAAGGCGTCGATGCT
>DBAW01000152.1:0-446 GCA_002291855.1 Sphingomonas sp. UBA1000 | reverse complement strand
TCGGTGGGCGCGGTCATTGGCGGGGTGCCGACCTTTGTCGGCGTGACCACCAATGCCGGCAAGGCGACGTTCAAGGGCGTCGAGCTGGAAATGCAGGCCGGGCTGGCCCGCGACTTTGCGGTGGGTGGCGACCGGCTGAATTTCTCCGGCACGCTTGGCTGGATCGATGCGCAATATGACGAGTTCATCACCAACGTCCCCGGGCGCGGGCCGGTCGATGTCGCCGATTTCCGGCGCATCCAGAACACGCCCGAATGGACGCTGTCGGGGTCGCTCGATTACAATGTGCCGCTGGCCGGCGGGCTGTTCACCGCGCTCACCAGCCTGTCCTATCGCAGCAAGACCTTCCAGTTCGAAACGCCCAGCCCGTTCCTCGACCAGCCGGGCTATGCGCTGTGGGACGCGAGCCTCGTTTGGACCAGCAAGGATCAGCGCTACACGATCGG
>DBAW01000257.1 GCA_002291855.1 Sphingomonas sp. UBA1000 | reverse complement strand
GCGGTGCGCGCGCGCGGCGTGCCCTTCCTGGGGATTTGCGTGGGCATGCAGGTGCTGGCCACAACCGGCCTCGAACATGGCCAGCAGGACGGGCTGGGCTGGATCGGCGGTGTCTGCCGGCCGCTGGAGGCCCAGGGCGGCCGCCTGCCCCACATGGGCTGGAACGATGTCGCCCCCCTGTCCGACCATCCGGTGCTGGGGCCCGCTTCGGTGATGTACTTCGCCCATTCCTTCGTGCTGGACGCGCCGGCCGGCACCCGTGCCGCGGTCACGCGCCATGGCGAGGCCTTCACCGCCGCGGTGGCGCGGGACAATCTGCTGGGCGTGCAGTTCCACCCCGAAAAGAGCCAGGCGGCGGGCCTGTCGCTGCTGGCGCGGTTTCTGGGGTGGCGGCCATGATCCTCTATCCGGCGATCGACCTCAAGGACGGGGCGTGCGTGCGCCTGAAACAGGGTCGCTTTGACCAGGTGACGGTGTTCAACGCCGATCCGGGCGACCAGGCGCGCCAGTTAGCCGCCGCGGGCTTTCAGTGGATCCATGTGGTCGACCTTGATGGGGCGGTGGCCGGCGCGACGCGCAACCGCCAGGCCGTGCAGGCCATCCTGGGGGCGGGCCTGCCTGTCCAGCTGGGCGGGGGCATCCGTGACATGGCGGCGGTCGAGCGCTGGCTCGAGGCCGGGCTGGCGCGCGTCATCCTGGGCACGGCGGCGCTGCGCGACCCCGCCTTCACCCGCGCGGCGGCGGCGGCGTTTCCGGGCCAGGTTGCCGTGGGCATCGACGCGCGCGAGGGCCGCGTGGCGGTCGAGGGCTGGCTGGAAACGTCCGACACCCGCGCCGTCGACCTCGCGCGGCTCTATGAGGATGCCGGCGTGGCGGCCCTGATCGTCACCGACATCGCGCGCGACGGCCTGAAGACCGGGGCGAACCTGGCGCTGTGCGGCGAGATCGCCGACGCGGTGTCGATCCCCGTCATCGTCTCGGGCGGGGTTGCGGGTGTGGCGGACATCACCGCGGCTCGCCTCCATTCAGGCCGTGCGATCGCCGGGATGGTCTTGGGTCGTGCCCTTTATGACGGCGACATCTCGGCGGCAGAAGCGCTGGAGGCAGCGGCATGACATGTTGGATGGTGCGAGCTGGCCGCGGTGGGGTGCTCGCCGAAGTGTTTCGCGAACAAGCGCGAGTGTCCCTCGGTGCGAGTATGATCGGCGACCTTCGCGAGTATCCTGCACGCGAGTCACTTATCGCGGCAGTCCAGGCGGCATACCCGGAATACACAATGGCTTCTGTCCGCATGGCGGCAAGCCAGCTGTTCCGTTTTGCACACGAAATCGAGATCGGCGATAGGGTTGTAACCTATGATCCGCGAGCACGTTCTTATGAGTGCGGCGATGTGACGGGCGAATGCATCTTCGTTCCGGATGCCACGGATGAGGCGTCCAGAAATCAGAGGTCGGTCGCGTGGACCCATAGCAAACTCAGGGACGAACTGTCGGACACCGCGCGAAACGGCCTCGGGTCGATTTCAACGCTGTTCGTCATCCGACCGGAAGTGGAAGCCGAGCTTTGGTCGCAGGAATTTCTAGAAGGGGCGCCACCCGTTGAGATTCCCCCCGCAGACGTCGAGGCCCCGCCAGAAACCCCGATTACAGAAGCGTCGGCAGCGGAACTCGAAGAGCAGGCTCGAACCGCGATTGCGGATCGAATCGCGAGGTTGAATCCCTATGCGATGCAAGAGCTCGTGGCCGGCATCCTGCGCGGCATGGGCTTTAAGACATTGGTTTCCGCGCCCGGCTCAGATCGCGGGAAGGACGTCATCGCTTCACCGGATGGCTTGGGCCTCACCCAACCGAGGATCTTCGTTGAGGTGAAGCATCGTACCGGACAGCGCGTGGATGCTCCGGAAATCCGCAGCTTCTTGGGTGCACGCCGTCCCGGTGACACAGGACTCTACGTAAGCACGGGCGGCTTCACGCGAGAAGCGCGATATGAAGCAGAGCGCGCGTCCATACCTTTAACGCTCGTGGATTTCGAACAGCTCTCCGAATTGGTACTCGAGCACTATCCGCGTTTCGACGAGGACGCGCGGCTGCTCCTGCCTCTCAAAATGATTTACTGGCCGCTGAAATGACCCTGCGCACCCGTGTCATCCCCTGCCTCGACGTCAAGGATGGCCGCGTCGTCAAGGGTGTGCAGTTCGTCGATCTGGTGGATGCGGGCGACCCGGCCGAACAGGCGGCGGTGTATGACGCCCAGGGCGCGGACGAGATCTGTTTTCTGGACATCGAGGCCAGCGTCGAGGGGCGCGGGGCGCTGATCGACGTGGTGCGCCGCACGGCCGAGCGCTGCTTTGTGCCGCTGACGGTGGGCGGGGGCGTTCGGTCGGTGGCCGAT
Organism: Sphingomonas sp. UBA1000; assembly: GCA_002291855.1. Taxonomy (GTDB): domain Bacteria; phylum Pseudomonadota; class Alphaproteobacteria; order Sphingomonadales; family Sphingomonadaceae; genus Sphingomonas_B. The sequence continues at coordinate 3,696 of DBAW01000257.1, read as the reverse complement.
GTGCGCACGCTGCTGCTGGCGGGGGCGGACAAGGTGGCGATCAACACCGCCGCGGTCCGGCGACCCGACCTGATCGACGAGGCGGCCGCCGCCTTCGGCGCGCAGTGCATCGTGGTGGCCGTCGACGCCCGCAGGGTGGACGAGGGACGCTGGGAGATCTTCACCCATGGCGGTCGCCAGGCGACGGGGCTGGACGCTGTGGCCTTCGCGCACCAGGCCATGGCGCGCGGGGCGGGGGAAATCCTGCTGACCTCGATGGACCGCGATGGCGGCAAGGCCGGCTATGACCTTGACCTGCTGCGCGCCGTTGCACGCGGCGCCACCGCGCCGGTGATCGCCTCGGGCGGAGCGGGCGCGCCCGAGCACCTGGTGGCCGCCGCGCGCGAGGGGCAGGCCTCAGCTGTCCTGGCCGCCTCGATCTTCCATTTCGGGGTGTGCACGGTGGGCGAGGTCAAGCAGCAGATGGCCCGCGCCGGCGTGCCGGTCCGGCTGACCACCACCCTGACAGAGCCTGTCGATGCCTGAGAGCCCTTCCCTTGGCGCCGCGCTCGACGGCGTGGCCGCGACCATCGCCGAGCGCGCGGCCACCGCCGACCCCTCGGCCAGCTATACCGCCGCGCTGCTGGCGGCGGGCGCGGGGCGATGCGCGCGCAAGTTCGGCGAGGAAGCCACCGAAACCATCGTCGCGGCCCTTTCGGGCAGCGCGGACGACCTGGCCCAGGAAGCTGCCGACACCCTCTATCACCTGCTGGTGCTGCTGGCGGCGCGCGGGGTGCCCACCGAGGCTGTCGCGGCCGCACTGACGGCACGCGCCGCACGGTCCGGGCACCAGGAAAAGGCGGCGCGGGGGGCGCCCGCGGGCGTGTCCGCCGTGCCACCATCGGAAACTTCGTGACGCGATGGCCTGCGCGGTCGGCTTGCACGCGCAGGCGGTGTCGGGTTTACCCGTGGCCACGTTTGCCGTGCGCCCGCCGATCCATGGGCGCGGAGGGGCTTGATGATCGGTGTGGTGATCGTGTCGCACGGCGGGCTGGCCGAAGAGTTGCGGCTGGCGTGCGAGCATGTGGTCGGGCCGCAGGACCGGATGGTGGCGATCCCGATTCACGTCGACGACGACATGGAGGGTCGGCGCGTGGCCATCGTCGAGGCGTGCGCGGCCTGTGACGACGGCTCGGGCGTGGTCATCCTGACCGACATGTTCGGCGGCACGCCGTCCAACCTGGCCATCTCGGTGATGAAGCCGCGCCAGATCGAGGTGATCGCGGGCGCCAACCTGCCGATGCTGGTCAAGCTGGCCGAGGTGCGCAACCGCAAGCCGCTGGCCGAGACGGTGGTGGCGGCCCAGGAGGCCGGGCGCAAATACATCTCGGTGGCCTCGGCCTTCCTGAATGCAGGCGAGCCGTGAACGCCGACGGCGCGGATGGTCCGGTGGGCGGGGCGTCGGCGCCGCATGCCCGGCTGGTGGCGACGCTGCCGATCATCAACCAGCGCGGCCTGCACGCGCGCGCCTCGCGCAAGTTCGCCGAGCTGGCGCTGTCCTTCCAGTCGCGCATCACCGTGCGCCGCGAAGACGGCGAGGCCGATGGCGGATCGATCATGGATCTGATGATGCTGGCCGCCGGGGTGGGCAGCGAGATCGAGGTCGAGATCGAGGGGCCCGACGCGCCTGCCGCGATGAAGGCCCTCGAGCGCCTGGTGGCCGACCGCTTCGGCGAGGACTACTGAGCCGCGATCAGTTCGCGACGTCGGCGGTGCTGCGGGTGCGCAGGGCCGGGCGGCAGCGCACGAAGGTGCGCCCGGGCGAGCCGTCCAGATACCGCCCGGCCACCATCTGAACATAAGGCGGCTGGTCGCCGTCAAGGCCGGTGAAGGCCCACTCGCTCAACGCCCCGTCCGCGCCCAGGCGCCACACCTCTTCGGTGCGCGAGCAGCCCGGCGGACCGCAGACCCGCGTCGCCAGGGCCACCGTGCCCGCATCGTCCAGCGCGAAGGCCACGATCGGCAGGCGCAGGCCCGAACCGGGATTGCCCGCACCGACCTCGACCATCGGCCCCTCGGCCGTCATCGAGAAGAACTGGTACTCGCCGTCGCCGTCGCAGCGGTCGTCCTCGGCCAGCCGCCACAGCCCGGCGATGCGCGCAAAGCCTTCGGCATGGGTGTGCGACACCGGGACCGGGCGCAGGTCGGGCGCGGCCGCCGCCGGCGCGTCCGGAGCGGCGAGGAACAGGGCGGAAGCAAGCACGGTGGTGGCGAACATGGCGGTGTTTCCCGAGGGACAGGCACACCATAACGCATCGGGGTTTGGATTCGGTTCGACCGCAAGGTGAAGATCGCGTTGCCGGGCAGGTTAAAGAGTTTGCGCCGGCCGATGGCCGAACGTGTGCCGGCGTGTTCGTACACGTTTGCTTGGCAGTGTTTCTTAACCCTCTCGACCTAGGGATACTGGGCCATCTCAGGGCAAGGGGTTCCAGGAATGATCCGTTATCTGGCGAAGGACGCGCCGATCGCGCGCAAGCTGCAGATTTCGTTCGGCGCACTGATCGCGCTGGTCGCGGTCGCGTGCGGCATGTTGACGTGGCAGCTGTTCCAGATCGACGCCAAGAGCAGCGACTATCGCTCGGTCGCGCGCGCCAATCTGGTGCTGGCCGATTCGGTCGAGGATTTCGGCGACGCACGGGTCTATTCCAAGCGGTTCCTGCTGACCCAGGACCAGCGCTACATGGCCAGCGCCATGAGCAATCTGGATGACGCCAAGTCCCAGCTGGACGAGGCGATCGACATCGCCCCCCGTCCCGAAATCGCCGACATGCTGCGCGCCGTCACCCAGCCCATGGCCGACTATCGCGCCATCTTTACCGGCGCGGCCACCAATCCCGAGGCGGTCGAGCAATTGTATGCCAGCGCCGAACTGGTCTCGACCAAGGTGGACGAGGCGCAGAACCAGATGATCGAACTGCAGGACACGCTGGGGCCGCAACTGCATGCGGCGCTGGACGGCGCGCGCACCCTGGCGATCGTGACCATCGTTTCGGCCATCGTGATCGGCCTGGCGCTGGCGCTGTGGCTGTCGGGCCTGATCTCGCGCCCGATCGCGGCGACCACGGCCAGCATGGAGCGGATCGCGCGGGGCGATCTCGACGCCCCGATCGACTTCACCGACCACAAGGACTGCGCCGGCCGCCTGGCGCGCTCGCTCCAGGTGTTCCGCGACAACGCGCTGGAAATGCGCCGCCTCGAGGCCGAACAGGTCGCCCAGAAGCAGCGCGCCGAAGCCGAGAAGCGCGCCGCGATGGAGTCCCTGGCGTCCCAGTTCGAGGCGTCGGTGATGTCGATCGTCGACACCGTCGCCGCCGCCGCCGAAGAACTCGAGGCCTCCTCGCAGTCGCTCTCGCGCACGGCCGGTGACACTTCGATGCAGACCGAGGCGGTCGCCCGCAATGCCGACGAGAGCTCGGGCAATGTCCAGCGCATGGCCGCCGCCTCCGAGGAGATGTCGGTGTCCGCCCGCGAGATCGCCCAGCAGGCCAGCCAGGCCCGCACGGTCGCGCTGTCGGCCCAGACCCGCGCCCAGGACACCTCGCGCACCGTCTCGGAACTGCGCGGCACGGCGGCACGGATTTCCGAGGTCGTCAGCCTGATCTCGGACATCGCTGCCCAGACCAACCTGCTGGCCCTGAACGCCACCATCGAGGCGGC
>DBAW01000047.1 GCA_002291855.1 Sphingomonas sp. UBA1000 | reverse complement strand
GTCCAGCTCGGCAGCGGGGCGGCTCTTGCCCGGCCCGTCGCCGCCCAGCCGCGTATCATCGGCGGCAAAGCCCGGGGCCTTGATGCGCACGGTGCCGTTGCCGCGCAGTTCGACCGACAGGAACGGGAAGATCGCGCCGGCATCGCTGTTGAACGGAAACACGAAGCCGTGGCTGAGCGTCCCGCTCAGCTGATAATCGATCAGGAAGCGGTTGCCGCCCAGATAGCGGACCGTGCGATAGCCGGCCTCGCGCCCCAGCGCCTCGGCCAGCGCCGCATTCTTGGCGCTGGTGTCGCTGCTCTCGGCCTCGCGGTCGCTGGCCCCGGCGGATTTGGCCTTGGCGTCGCGGTCCAGCACGCCCGACATGGCACCGGTCATGGCCCCGCTCATCGCCTTATCGGGATCAAGCGCGATCACCTCGCCCTGATAGCTGAAGGTGAAGCTGCGATCCGCATTGACCGCGAGGCGGGCGCTGAACTTGCCCGGCGTCAGCAGGCAGCCCGAAAGCAGCAGCGGCATCAGCAGCAGCGCCGCCAGCCGGCCCAGCGCGTTGAAAGGGCGGGGGCGGGCCAAAGATGCGATCATCGGCGTCACGCCTGTCCGGTCCGGCCGGTCATGGCCGCATAGAGCGAGATGGCGGCGGCGTTCGAGACGTTCAGGCTTTCGACCCGCGGCGAGATCGGCAGCCGCGCCAGCTCGTCGCAATGCGCGGCGGTGTTGGGGCGGATGCCTTCGCCCTCGGCCCCCAGCACCAGCGCAATCCGCGCCGGGCCGAGCGTTTCGGCAAGGCTGCGCGTCGCTTCGCCCGCCAGCCCGATCCGCCAGAACCCGGCCTCGGCAATCTCGTCGAGCGCGCGGGCGAGATTGACCACCCGCACCCAGGGCACAAGCTCGAGCGCGCCCGAGGCGGCGCGGGCAAGCGCACCCGATTCGGGCGGGCTGTGCCGGTCCTGCGTGACGATGCCGACCGCGTCGAACGCCGCCGCCGACCGCAGGATCGCGCCGACATTGTGCGGATCGGTCACCTGATCGAGCACCAGCAAAGTCGCCGGGCCGGGCCGTTCGAGCAGCTCGTCCAGATAGGCGTCGGGCAGGGGATCGACGTCGAGCACCAGCCCCTGATGCGGCGCATCGGGTGGCACCAGCCGGCCCAGATCGGCGACATCGGCCAGCGTGACCGGCAGATCGGCAGGCAGGTCGAGCCGTGCCGCCGCGTCGCGTGTCGCCCACAGCTTGACCGCGCGGCGGGCGGGATTGGCAAGCGCCGCGCCGACCGCGTGGCGGCCCCAGAAACGGGGCCGCCCGCCCGACGGGCGCGAGGGACGATGGCCGCGCGCCATCAGCGTTCAGTCCTGGGCATTGTCGGGATCCTCAACCTTGAACGGATCGGTCGCGGCCGGCTCGGTCGGCGCGGGCATTGCCGGCAGCCGTTCGGCGCTGTCGGCGGCCTGAAACAGCATCCCCGCCAGCACGGTCGCCGCCTGGCGCAGATCATCGGCCTTCAGATGATCGAACGTGTCGGCATTGGTGTGATGGATGCGGCTGTCATAATCGAGCGGGTCCTGAATGAACTGGAACCCCGGCAGGCCGGCGCGCTGCATGAACACATGATCGGTGCCGCCGGTGCGCGCGATCGCCACCTGCCCGGCCCCGAGGCTGGCAAACGGGGCCAGCCAGTCGCGCAGCAGCGGCACCGCGCCGACATTGTGTTCGGCATGGATGCCGCGCACGCGCCCCGCGCCATTGTCGATGTTGAAATAGGCGACGAGATCGGCCGCCCCCGGCTTGCGCGTGATCGGCCAGGCATGGATCGCGCGGTAATAGACCTCGTCGCCGCTCATCCCCTCGGGCATGGGCGGCCAGCTGGCGAGATAGCGGTTCACATAGGCGAGGCTGCCGAGCAGCGCCTGTTCTTCGCCCGCCCACAGCGCGAAGCGGATCGTGCGCTTCGGCCGGAGGCCCAGCGTCTTCAGGATGCGCGCCGCCTCCATCACCGCGGCGACCCCGGCGGCATTGTCGGCCGCGCCGTCCGCCGCCACCCAGCTGTCGAGATGCGCGCCCGCCATCACATAGCCGGCACCCGCATCGGTGCCGGGGATTTCGGCGATGATGTTATAGGCATTCTCGTCGCTGTCGTCGAAGCGGACATCGCTCAGGATTTCCAGCACCGGCGGCTCGCCGCCCTGCGCCAGCCGGGCGACGCGCCGGTAATCCTCGGCCGCCAGCTCGATGCCGGGCAGCGACGGGGTCGCGCCGCGCGCAAAGCCATAGCCTTCGCCATGCACCAGCTTGCCGTCGCGGTAGGACCGGCGCACCCAGGCGACCGCGCCCTCCGCCTTCAGAAACGCATCAAGCTTGGCATCGAAGCTGGCGCGGCGCAGCTGGCGGGCGATTTCGGCCGGGTCGTGGCGGTGCGGCTCCAGCCGGTCCAGCTCGGCCAGTTCGGTGTCCGACAGGCGGCGGAACGGCGCTTCCTTCGGCTCGTCGCCGCTGCCGGGCAGCGAGATCATCACGATCTTGCCGGCAAGCTTGCCCTTCCAGGCCGCGAAATCGCGCTCGCGCTTGATCGGCGCGACGATCACCGGCGCGCGCACCGCGCCCGGCGTCGGCGGCGTCCAGGCGACGGGGATGGCGGTCAGCGCCAGCGGCCGGGGCGATACCAGCGCCACCCGCGACGCCAGAATCTCCCAGCCCCGGCCGAACCGGAACGGCTCGGCCCGCACATTGGCCAGCCCCCAGTCGCGGAACCGCCCCGCCGTCCAGCGTTCGGCGGCGCGCATGGCGGGCGAGTTGGTCATCCGCCCGCCGATCCGGTCGGTCAGGTGATGGGCGATCAGCATCGCCTCGCTGTGGTTGAGGCCCTGGTCGATGATCCGGTTGATCGTCTCGGCCCGGCTGTCGCGCGCGGCCGCGGGGGCGGCGGCGCGTGCGGGCGCGCAGACGGCAAAAGTGCAGCTGGCGATCATCAGGGCGCGGGCGATGCGGCGCATTTATCCTCCCTTGGCAGCGCGGCGTAATGTGCCGGGCTTAGCAGCGATCCGGCCCCGCACAACCCGCACGGCCGTCCCAACTCGCTCCAGCCCGCCAAACTTGCCGCCCGACAGTGACAGCCCGATTGACAGGCGCGCCGCGAGCCGTCATGGGAGCGCCCTCGCTCGACAGCGGCCCTGTGGACAGGTGGCCGAGTGGTTAAAGGCAGCAGACTGTAAATCTGCCGGGCTTCGCCCTACGGTGGTTCGAATCCATCCCTGTCCACCACCGCCGCTGTTGAGCGACCTTGCCCCGACAGCCAAATCCTGTTTTGACCGCGATCCGCGCGGCGGGCCGGCTCAGCCCTGATCCGGGCCGGGTGCGGGCGCACCGGGGTCGGCGGTGCCGTCGGCGATCATCCGATAGGCGTCGGCTTCGGCCATTGGCTTGCCGAACAGCCAGCCCTGGCCATAGCCGCAGCCCATGCGCTCCAGCTCGCCCAGCTGAT
>DBAW01000038.1 GCA_002291855.1 Sphingomonas sp. UBA1000 | reverse complement strand
TGGTCGACCGGCGCACCGGCCGAGCCGCCATCCTGCCCGACATGCTGACCGACGCGGCATGGGACGCGGATGGCCGCCACCTGCTTTACGCCGACATGGCCTGCCATGATCCCGCCGCCCGCCCGGTCAGGTTGTCTGCCCCGGACGGCAGCTGGCAGGCGATCCGGCATTGCCCGGCCGACCGGCTGGGCGGCCAGTGGCGGGGTGTGGCCCCCGGCGCGTGGGTGATCGTGCGCGAAGGGCGCGCCGTCACCGGCTTTCGCCTGACCGGCGGGCGGATCGAGGAAGGCCCGGCCGCTATCGCCGTGCAACAGGCGTCGCTGCCTGACAGGGCCGTGCCGGCCCAATGTGTCGATGACATCTGCATCGTGTCGAGGGAGGAACCGCGATGACGACCCCACCGCCTGCGCCAGCGCCGCAGACTTTCCGTTCACCGGTCAACCCTGCGACCACGCGGATCAACAGCCCCTGGGGCCGGGTGCGCACCCTCAATATCAGGGGCACCACGACCACGCGCCCTCACCGGGGCGTCGATATCGTGCCGAGCAATGGCGGCCAGCAGACGATCAGCGCGGCACAGGCGGGGACCGTCGTCTATCGCGGGGTCAACAGCAATTTCGGCAATGCCGTGATCATCTATCACGGCGTCAACACCGCCGGGAAACACATCTACACGCTGTACGGCCATCTCGCGAGCTTCGATGCCGGCGTCACGATGAACGGCACAGTCGCTGCCGGCGCGAGCCTGGGCATCATGGGGACGACCGGCCGGTCCAGCGGCGTGCATCTTCATTATGAAGTGCTGGAATCCGATACCCCGTTGACCCAGCCCGGCCGCACCCCGGCGGGCGCGCCGCGATCGGCGCTGCCGGCGTCGGGCACCGGGGCGCTTGGCTTCCAGACTGGCCAATACAGCGTCAATCCCGAGGATCCTGATCCCAACTCGACGACCGATCAGCCCTATCTGCGCCGGGGCGACGCGCCAGCGGCTCAGGGCGGTGCCCAGCCGAGCGGCATGGGCGGCGTTGAACTGCCGCCCGACGCGATGGCGATCTGGCAGGAAGCGGCGGCACAGGGCTCGACTCCCAGCGCCTTTGCCAGCGAGCTCAATCGCTATTTCGGTGCCAGCCTCGCCTCCTATCTGTTCAAGGGCAGCCCGGTGGCGCAGGTGTTCGGCACCGCGCTGTTCCAGACGGTCGGCCAGAATGTGCTGCAGGCGTTCGCGCAGGGCGGCATCAGCGTCGATGTCAGCGTCACGCTCGACGATGGCTGGCCGCTCAGCCGCAAGAACAACATCCTGTCCAACTTCGGCCAGGAATTCGCCTCGGCGCTGCAAAACGCGGCCATCGGGTCGTTTTCGACCTTTCTGGCGATGCAGCTTGGCAACTCGCTCGGCATCCGGGGTTTTGGCGGCGAGCTGATCCAGACCGGCGCGTCCACCGTGCTTCAGCAGGTGATGACCAATGCCGTCACCGGCCAGCCGGTGTTTGCGGGCCTCAATGCCAAGGGGCTGTTCGGTTCGGTCGGCACCGACGGCGTTTCGGTCGGCGGGATGCTGCCGGCCGCGTTCGGGGCGTTTTTCGGCAAGAAGCTGGGCGGGATGATCCTGCCGCCGACCAACACGGTCGGCGCGGTGCTGTCGTCGGTCGGCTCCGGCATCGGCGTCTGGGCGCTGACCAAGGGGGCCACCCAGCTTGGCATTGGCAGCTTTGCCGCCAGCCTCGGCAAGACGTTCGGCGCGTTCGCCAACATTGCGGTGCCGTTTGTGGGATCGCTGGTCGGCTTCCTTGTCGGCTCGCTGATCGGTCGGCTGTTCGGCCGCCGCAAGCCGCGCGTCCCGACGGCAAGTGCCGAAACCGCGCTCAACATCCAGTCGGGCTGGTGGGAGCTGGGGGCGGTGACGACGGCCAATGGCGGCAACCGCCAGTTCGTGCTCGACATGGCAACGTCGGCGCGGGATTCGATCAACGGCGTGACCGCGCTGATCGTGGGCGGGGCCGATCTGGCCCAGGTGTCGAATGTGTTCAGCGTTCGCCACCGTTACGGCCACACCGGCAATACGGTGTTCTACGACGAACGGGTCGGCAACAGCTGGGTCAGGCGTTACACCGGTTCGGACGCGACCGAGGCGGTCGATCGCGGCGCGCTGGCCGGCATCCGGTCGACCCGCATCATGGGCGGCGACATCATTGGCAAGCGTGCCGTCTATCTGTCGACGGCGACGTCGCTCGCGCAGCTTTACGGCGATCTGGTGGTGGCGGCGGATTACCAGAAATATCTGGCCGAGCGCGAAACCATCAACCAGATGATCCAGATCCAGCCCGATTCCCAGTTCGCGGCAAGCTGGTATGTCACGCTGGCGCGCGCGGGCGAACTCGGCCTCAACGAATATCAGGTCAGCGATTTCTATGGCGGGCTGCAGGGCTTTGCCAACAGCTTCGGCTTCGACGGTGCGGTGGCCGATCATTTCGACCGCTATGATTATGAATCGCTGACCGTTTCGATCGAGGGCACCAGCCTGCGCATTGCGGCCACCGATGGCACCGCGCCGTTCCCCACGCTCACCTTCACCAACAACATCGCCGATCCGGCGATTGCCGCGCGCTCGGCGCTGATCCCCAACTTCCAGAGCCGCATCGGCTACACCGCCTGGACGGGCCAAGCGACCGAAGGCAACGATATCTGGGTCGCCGCCGCCTCCGGCCAGGGCGTCGTCATGGACGATACCGGCTGGCGCGAGGAATGGTGGTGGAATGAATGGGACTGGAGTTGGGAGGTCAACTATGTCCCGGTCAGCGGCGGCGACGATATCTTCGTCGGCAGCGCCCATGCCGACCAGCTTTACGGCCAGACCGGGTTCGACTGGCTGGACGCGGGCGAGGGCTTCGACCTGGTCGATGGCGGCGCGCAGGACGATGTGATCCTTGGGCGCGGTGGCAATGACCGGCTGATCGGCGGTGCCGGCAACGACTATATCCATGGCGGCAACGATAATGACTATTTCTTCGATGCCGCGCAGAATTGGGGCCTGTACGGCGGCGACGGCAATGACACGCTGATCGGCGGTGCCGGCATGGACTCGCTTTACGGCGAGAATGGCGACGATCTGTTCATCGTCGATCCCGATGGCGGCGGCGTCTGGGACGTTTATGAGGGCCAGGCCGGGCTCGACACGATCAGCTATGAACGCTTCAACCATGGCGTCTGGATCGATTTCGCGACGCTGGGCGGCTGGAGCTGGGCACCCCAGGCCAAGCTGATCTATGGCGATTACATCACCAACATCGAGAATGTGACCGGATCGCATTTCAACGATGTGATTTTCGGCGATGCCGGCTGGAACGTCATCAAGGGCCTGATCGGCAATGACGAGCTTTACGGCCGCGACGGCGACGATGTCCTCGATGGCGGCTTTGGCGGCGACCGGCTCGATGGCGGGCTGGGTGTCGACACGGCAAGCTATGCCAACTCGCTGAGCGGGGTGCAGGTCAATCTCGCCACTGGCGTTGCCCAGGGCGGCGATGCGGTCGGCGACAGCTTTGTCAGCATCGAAAATCTGCGCGGCTCGCGGCTTGGCGACCAGCTGGCGGGCGATGCGGGCAGCAATGTGCTCGAAGGGCTGCGCGGCGAAGACACGTTCCTGTGGTCCAGCGGCTGGGACACGGTGAATGGCGGCGAGGATTTCGACACCTTCGACGCCTCTGCCGCGCCGGGGGCGGTGACGATCTGGAGCGGGCTCTGGGCGCAGGTGGCCGGCGATGGCAGCTGGACCTCGCTGACGTCGATCGAGGGCTTTGTCGGGTCGGCACATGGCGATGCGCTCTACGGCGCTGCCGCCGACGAGCGCTTCGAGGGCCGGGGCGGCAATGACTATCTGGCCGGTGGCGACGGCAGCGACATCTATGTGTTCGGCATCGGCGATGGCTGGGACACGGTGGACGAGACCAATGCCGCCGCCAACGGCATTTCGCTGCGCTCGGGCCTGAACTGGCGCGACGTGTCGATCCAGGGCGCGGGCGGCAATGGCGCGCTGACCGTGCAGATGCGCGCGACCGGGGAGGCGATCAGCGTCAACACCAATTGGTCCTATGGCCAGAACGGCCAGCACAATCACCGCATCAAGACGCTGGACATCGCCGGGCTGAGCACCATCGACATCGATCTGATCGACTGGCAGCCCTGGGCCGAGAGCGATGCTGGCACGACCGTGTTCGGGGCCAATAACCGCGCCGACATCATCTTTGCCTATGGCGGGGACGATTATATCGCGACCAGCCAGCCGGGCTTTACCGAATGGCGCAACCACATCGTCTATGCCGGCGACGGTGCCGATACGGTGATCAGCGGATCGGGCGATGATCAGTTCATCTTCGAGCGCGGCAATGGCGCGGACTGGCTGAACGATGCCGGCGGCATCGACACCATCGTCATGGGCGCGTCGGTGCGCGCCGATGATGTGATCTTCGAAGTGGTGGTGACCGGGTCCGACGGCTTGGGCGGGCAGATGGCCGATCTGATCATCGGCCTGCGCGACCCGAACAATCCCAACCTTCCGGCCAGCCAGGTTGCCGATCGTATCCGCATCGCGGGCGGCGGCACGATCTTCCAGGATCTGTACTGGGGCGGCACGCACAGCAACAGCATCGAGCATGTCCGCGTCGAAGGGCAGGAGCTTGATCTGTCGCAGGCCAGTCTGAACTTCGTCACCAGCTATTATTGGGGCTATTATGGCTGGGGCGGCGGTGGTGGCGGCGGCGGCGGGGGTTTCATCCCGCCGCTCGCGCTCGATCTCGACGGCGACGGCATCGAGCTGCGCTCGGTCGAAGGGTCGCGGATCAGCACGGTGGCCGCCGATGGCAGCCTGTGGCGGCTCGGCTGGATCGGGGCCGATGACGGTTTCCTCGTGCTCGACCGCAATGGCGACGGTGCGATCGACCGGCTGAGCGAGCTGACCTTCACCCAGGACCTTGAAGGCGCGAAGACCGACCTGGAAGGGCTGGCCGCGTTCGACAGCAACAAGGACGGCCGGTTCGACGCCGCCGATGCGCGCTGGGGCGAGTTCCGCGTCTGGCAGGATCGCAATCAGGACGGGCTGGGCGTCGGCCGCGAGCTGATGTCGCTGGAGGAAGCGGGCGTCCGCTCGATCGCGTTGCGCGGCGCGCCGACCGGTTTCACCCGCCGCGACACCAACGACAATCTGCTCCACGCGACGACGGTCATCGAATGGACCGATCCGAACCGGGCCGGCCTTGGCTATGACGTGTCGCTCGCCGCCTTCCAGGTGCGCAGCGACACCGCCGCCCCGGCCGACCGGCGCGAAAAGGCGAGCGTCCTTGATGCGCGGCTCCACGGCATCCAGGCGCTGACTGCCGCCGAAGTGGCGGCGGGCCGCGATGCCATTGCCCGCCGCAATGCGCGGGCCGAGACCAGTGGCGAGGGGCTGCTCGGCCGGGTGGAAACCTTTATCGATCAGGCGCGGCGCGGTGCCGATGGCCTGCTGGTGGTCGACGATGCGGCGCGGCTGCACGCCGAAAATCTGCGCACCGCCAACGCCGCGACGCTGGACCGGCGGCAGGACCGGTTCGCGGGCGATGCCTGGTCGTTGCAGACCACCCAGCCGGTCGCGCGCGACCAGCGCGGCGATACGGTGATCGACCGGGCGCAGGCGCGGCCGGAAAATGCCGCGGTGCTTGCCGCCGTGCGGCGCGGCTTTCTGGAGCGGCAGCGCCTCAACCCCGATGCCGGGGGCATGTCCGCGCCGACCGTGGAGCGGATCGCGCCGCCGACCGCGGCCGAACTCGGCCGGCTCACGCGGCTCGACCGGTTCCGGCTGATCGATGACGGGATGGGCCGGCCGGTGCCGACCTCGCCCGAGATGGAGATGCTGCGCGCCGCAGCTCAGGCCGAGTTTGCCGGCGCGGGCGCGCTGCCGCCGCTGCGCAGCTCCGCTAGTGCCAGCAGCGGACCCGATGCGCCCCTGACGCCGCTGCGCACGTCCGGCCCCGGCCGCTGGGGCGAGCCGCTGCGCGGGCCGGCGGTCGACCGGTCCGAGGACCCGGCCGCTGGGGAGGCGGGCGATTATCGCGCCATTGCCGACCGCGCCAATGCATTGCTGTTGCAGAGCCTTGCCGGCTTCGGGGCCAGCCGGGGGATGATCGCCGACCGGCTGGGCTGGCAGCAGCAGGATGGCGCGACACCGTGGATGACCGTCGATGCCGCGTCGCCAAGCATTGACCGGATGATCCAGATTTAGCGACAAGGGCGGGGCGGGGGCCGACATGGTGCGCCGTCCCCAAAGCGCCTTTTGAGGGAGCAGACTGATGACGGGAGACAGGCCCGCAGGATCCGACGCCGCCGGCAAGACGCTGAGCCATGTTCTGGGCGAAGTGAGCTGGCTGATCAGCCAGAGCCCGCTTGGCCGCAATCTGTTCGTTGCCGATCTGGAGTGGTTCGTGATGCCGCCGCTGCTGCTTGAGCAGTTCCGCCTGTATCCGATGGCGGACGGTCGGCCAGCGGGGCTGCTGCTGTGGGCGCGGATCACCGAGGAGACCGAGCAGCGGCTGATCGCGGGCAATCCCCGGCTGGCACCGCATGAATGGAATGCCGGCGACCGGCTGTGGCTGATCGAACTGATTGCGCCGTTCGGCGGCGAGGAGGAGATGCTTGAGGATGCCAAGCGCACCATCTTTGCCGGGCAGAGCTTCCGCTATCAGGTGGCCGGGCCAGACGGGCCTGAGGTCAGGATTGTCGAGCCGGTTGCGGCCTGAGCGGCGGCCGCGATTGCGCGCGGCGGCGGTGGCGCCGGCCCTCGCGCTGGCGCTGATCTCCGGCACCGGCTGCGCGCATGGCACCGTCCGCTGTGCGGCGGCGGACCTGACCCCCAGCCCGGCCGAAATGGCGCGGATCGACCTGCCGGCCCTGCGGTGCCTGGTCGAGGATGATCGTCCCTCGGCAATGCTGGAACTGGCCAAGCGCCTTGAAGCGGGGCGCGACATGCCGGTCGATCTGGCGGCGGCGGCCTATTGGTATGGCCGTGCCGCCGGCATCGTCCAGCCGCTCGGCCCGAACAGCGTGCCGACCATCTGGGCGAATGGCCGGTTGCTGACCGCGCTTGCCCCCGCCGAGCTGCGCGGCGTGCCGTCGGCAGAAGCCCGCTACCGGCTGGGCCAGATGTATCTGGACGGGCGCGGGGTGAAACGCGATCCGGCGCGCGGGGCCCGGCTGATCGAAACCGCGCGTGCGCGGGGCTATTCGCCGCGCTGATCGCGCGCTTGCCGCTCGGCACCGGTCAGGGGCGCAGCAGCCGTGACGTCAGCTGGATCAGGTCCGCCTGACGGCGCAGGCCCATTTTCTGGAAGATGCGTTTCAGATGGGTGCGCGCCGTTTCGCGGGTGATGTCGAGATCCGCGGCGATATTGGTCAGGTTGGCACCGAAGCCGACCATCACCGCGATGCGCGCCTCCTGCGGCGTCAGGCCGAAACTTTCGGTCAGCGTTTCGGCGACATGGGTCGAATCGCGCCGCTGCAACTCCAGCGAGACGAGCGCGACCGCGCGGTTGAGGAATACCGTGTCGCGGTCGGCGGGCAGGGGCGCAAAGCTGGCCGCCGCCACCCAGCTGGGATCGCGCGGCGTGCGCGAGACGATCACCGGCACCGTGCGCTGGCCGGCGGCGGTGCGCTCCAGCGCCTCGCTGATCCGCGCCTGGATGATGACCCGCGTCGCGCCCAGCCGTCCGTTGCGGACATGGAGCTGCCCGGTCTCCGCCAGGTCGCGCATAAAGGCATCGGTCGCCATCAGCACCCGCGCCTGATTGTCGAGCAGGCAGACCGAGCGCGTCCCGTGCGCGGTCAGGCCGTTCCAGTAGGAGCGCAGCACATCGGCGGCATGGCGCAGCGAAATCTTCAGGCCGGTGTCGATCTCCGCCGCGATCAGCTGCATGATTTCGCGGTCGCCGCTGACGAACGGTCCCTGGCCGGCGTCGCGATGGACCTGGAGCGAGGCGGCATAGCGGCCATCCTTCACCACCAGCGACAGCTGGTGGCGCACCCCTAGCTTGCGCTCGAGCCAGGCCAGCACGGCATGTGAGCGCCGGTCGTCGGGCGGAAAGGCATCGGCATCGGTATAGACCGATCCGCTGGCGAGCCGTTCAAGCAGCTCCGGATGCATGTCGGTATGGCTGAGTTCGGCGGTGTAGCGCGACCAGATCTGGTCGGACGTCAGCGCAAATCCGCGCATCGAGGCATGGATGAAGGCCTGCGATTCGAGGTCGCAGATCGCCAGCGCCGCGCCGCGCGCGCCAAAGAAATCGAGCACGGACTGAACAAGATCGTCCCAGTGATCGGGGTCATGCGCCGATCTGAGCGCTGCACCGTTCAGCTGGCGCAGAAATCCCGTCAAATGATCAACCGCGATCGACAAGAATAAATGCCCTCTGGTGCCTTTAATCACCAGCGTTATCAGGCTCGTGTCACGCCTTGCCATACCCCAATCGGAGTAGTGGTTTCCCATAGAGGGACGGGCGCGGACGCGGGGAGGCAGCACCCGAGGGGGCGCCTGACCGGGGGGAGGCTGGAGCAGGGCGGAGCGGTTGCGCCCCCCTGCCGCCAATCCCGCCGCCAATCCCGCCGCCGCTTCTTCGGAGACAGCAGGAGGCGGCTGCTCCAGATCTCTGACTTTTCACACTTTCCGAGCGTTCGGGCGATCCGCTCCGCCTTGCCAATGCTTCAGCCGGGGCGTTGCGCGTTTTCAATAAAACATCCGAAATGGACTGAAACTGCCACGGTCTGCGCGCCGGATTTCATCTGCTCATCTGATCGGCACAGCTGCACGGGCCGGGAAGGTGGCGGCCAGGCGGGTCGCCGGCCGGGGCGGCAGGGGATGCGGCCGTCCTCCGTCCCCCTTGCGCTGCGGCGCAAAATCGGCATGTAACCTTGTAACGTCATGCGGTTCGTCCTTTGTTCCTCCCTTGTGCCGGCCATCGTCCTCGCCGCCCCGGCGGCGGCGCAGCGCGTTGGCGACAATGCGGCGGTCGCAGCGGAGGATGCGTTCGGCACCAGCGTCGGCAATGAACGCGTCGGACTGTATAGCAGCTCGGACGTGCGCGGCTTTTCGCCGGTGGCGGCCAACAATATCCGCATCGAGGGGCTGTATATCGACCGGCCGGCCGCGTTCACCGACCGGCTGGTGGAAAGCAACACGATCCGCGTCGGGCTGACCGCGCGCCAATATCTGCTGCCCGCGCCGACCGGCATCGTCGATTACCGCATCCGCCCGGCGGGCAATGATCCGGTGCTGAGCGCGATGGTCGGGCTGAACTCGTTCGGCGGCGGGCGGATCGAGCTGGATGCCCAGATCCCGGTGATCCGCGACCGGCTGAGCATCGTTGCCGGGGCGGCTGGCTTTGCCGAGGAATATGCGAGCGGCGCGGGCGCGATCCTTGCCTCCTATGCCGTCGCCCCGCGCTGGCGGCCGCGCGAGGGGATGGAGATCATCCCGTTCTGGAGCCGGATCGACACCTGGGACCGCGAAGCGACGCCCTTGTTCCTGCCTGCCGGGCCGTATCTGCCGCCGCGCGTCGCCCGGCGCGACTATGTCGGTCCCGACTGGGCGGATACGCGCAGCATGGTGACGCATTCGGGCATGCTCGCGCGCTGGCGCGAGGGGGATGACTGGTCGCTGGCCGCCGGGCTGTTCCGCTCGGTCACGCGCACGCCCGAACAATATGCCCATATCCTTGCCGACCTGACCCCCGACGGCATGGCGGAGCGGCGGATCTCGCGCGATCCGCTGCAAAAGATCGCGGCCACCAGTGGCGAGCTGCGGCTGAGCCGCGCGCTGCGCGACGGGCCGCGCCGCCATGTGCTGCACGCGGTGCTGCGCGGGCGGCTGCGCGACAGCCTGTTCGGCGGCAGTGCGCGGCGCTCGTTCGGGCGGGTGAACATTGCCGACCGGATCGATGTGCCGCAGCCGCCGTTCACCCCCGGCGTGCAGACGGCGGAGGATGTCAGCCAGTGGATCGCGGGCCTTGCCTATGACGGGCGCTGGGAGGGGCGGGGGTCGATCAGCCTTGGTCTGCAGCGCACCGGCTATCGCAAGGCGGTGCTGCGCCCGGGCGCGGCGGAGTCGCGCACCTCCGACCATGCCTGGCTGCCGACCGCGACCTTGGCGCTCGACCTTGCCCCCAGCCTCGTCGCCTATGCCAGCCATACGCGCGGGCTGGAGGAAAGCGGGATCGCACCCGACAGCGCGGCCAACCGCACCGAAGTGCTGCCCGCCATCCTGACCCGGCAGAGCGATGCCGGGCTGCGCTGGAAAGCGACCGAAAGGCTGAGCCTGATCGCCGGGCTGTTCGATGTCAGCAAACCCTATTTCGCCACCGATGCGCAGAATCTGTTCACCGAGCTGGGCGAGGTGCGCCACCGCGGCGTCGAGCTGAGCGCGGCCGGCACGGTGGCGGACGGGCTGACCATCGTTGCCGGCGCGGTGCTGATGCGGCCGCGCGTCACCGGCGCGCCGGTGCGCGAAGGGCGGATCGGCCGCCGCGCGCTGGGCCAGACCGGGCGGACGCTGACTTTGTCGGGCCAATATGCGGTGCCGGGGGCCGAGGGGCTGGCGCTCACGCTCGCCGCCACGCATCGCGGCGCGCGGGTGGCCGATACGCTCAACCGGGTCGAAGTGCCGGCACGGACGATCGTCGATGCCGGGCTGCGCTATACGTTCAAGCTGGCGCGCACCCCGGCCTTGCTGCGCTTCACCATCGTCAACCTGACCAACGCCTATGACTGGCAGATCGTGGGCAGCGGCGGCTATCAGGTCAATGCGCCGCGCAACGCGACATTGTTCCTGACGATGGATTTCTGAACCTCCGCCTGCGCCCGCCAGACCGGCTTGCGCTGGTGATGTTATCTTGTATCTAGCGCCGATGAATCGCCCGGCACGGGGCGCGGCAACAGGGGTCGGAACAGATGCGGTTTTGCGGGGGAACGCCATCGGGCATGGCGGTGATGCTTGTCCTTGGCACGGCAGCGGTGCCGGCGGCGGCGGCCGATGTCGACGACGCCGATGTGGCTGCCGGGCAGATCACCGTCACCGCCCAGCGCCAGGCCTATCGCGGCGATTTCACCCTGCGCGAGACGCCGCAGGCGATTTCGGTGATTTCGACCGAATGGCTCGACCGCACCAATGCGACGCGGCTGAGCGATGCGCTCGACCTGAATGCCGGGGTGGTGCGGCAGAATGCCTTTGGCGGGCTGTGGGATGCCTTTGCGGTGCGTGGCTTTGCCGGCGATCCCAACCTGCCGACCGGCTATCTGGTCAACGGCTTCAATGGCGGGCGCGGCTTTGGCGGCACGCGCGACGCCGCGGGGATCGAGCGGATCGAGGTGCTGAAAGGCCCCAATGCCGCGCTGTTCGGCCGCGGCGAGCCGGGGGGCACGGTCAACATCGTCACCAAGCGCGCCGATTTCGCCGATCATGGCCGGCTGTCGCTGATCGGCGGCAGCTTCGACCGGCTGCGCGGCGAGGCCGACATCAATCTTGCCGCCGGGCAGGTGCTGGCCGTGCGGCTGATCGGTTTTGCCGAACAGGCGGACAGTTTCCGCGATACGGTGGAGAGCAATCGTTTCGGTTTTCTGCCGACCGTCACCTTCAACCCCTGGGCGGGCACCAGCATCACCTATGATCTTGAGGTGACGCGCACCGAGGTGCCGTTCGATCGCGGCATCGCGGCCATTGGCGGCCGGATCGACGCGCTGCCGCGCGGGCGTTTCCTGGGCGAGCCGGGCGATGGCCCGATCGAGGCCGATGCGACCGGCCAGCAGCTGCAACTGCAACAGGATCTGGGCGGCAGCTGGAGCCTGTTGCTCGGCACCAGTTTCCGCGAAACCCGGCTGGAGGGCTTTTCGACCGAGGCCGAACTGGTGCGCGGCCGCCAGCGGCTGTTCCGCGACGGCCGTTCGCTGTCGCGCCAGCGCCGCTTCCGCCGCTACACCGCCGATCATTTCGTGCTGCGCGGCGAAGTGGCCGGCCGGTTCGACACCTTTGGGCTGGAACACCGGCTGCTGGCGGGGGCGGATTACGACCGGTTCGACAACAGCCAGCTGTTCCTGCGCGCCCGCCCGCCGGTGATCGGTGCAGCGACGAGCGCGCAGGCGAGCAACGACATCGATGTGCTCGCCCCGGTCTATGGCCGGTTCCCGCTGCCCGTGCCGGCCCCGCAGACCGACCGGCTGGACCGGCAAAAGGCCTGGGGCGCCTATGTGCAGGACCAGATCCGCCTGAGCGAGCGGCTCCAGATCCGGCTGGGCGGGCGGTTCGACGATGTCGCCATCACCAGCCGCAACCGTGCCAATGGCGTTGTCGGCCGGCGCGACCGCACCCGGTTCAGCCCGCAGGCGGGCATCGTTTACGATGCGACGCCCGTTGTTGCGCTCTATGCCGCTTATGGCGAGGGTTTCCGCCCCAATCTGGGCGCGGATGTGCGCGGGCAGCTGTTCGATCCCGAAACCACCCGTTCGGCCGAAATCGGCACCAAGCTCAGCCTGTTCGACGGGCGGCTGACCGGCACGCTCGCGGCGTTTTCGCTCTCCAAGCGCAATGTGCTCGCCGCCGATCCGGGCAATCCGGGCTTTTCGCTGCCGGTCGGCGCGGCGCGCAGCCGGGGTGTGGAGCTTGATCTGGAAGGGCGGCTGCCGGGCGATCTGACCTTGTGGTTCTCCTATGCCTTTGTCGATGCCGAGGCGCGGCGCGATGTCGCTGATCCCGATTTCGGGCTGGCGATCCGCGCGGGCGATCCGCTGATCAACATCCCGCGCCACAATCTCAACGTGCAGCTCGCCCGGCGCTTCGATCTGGGCGGCACGCCGCTCGATCTCGGCGCGGGCGTCCAGCATGTCGGGCGGCGGCTGGGCGAGGCGGGGGTCGACTTTTTCCTGCCCGCGCACACGCTGGTGCGGCTGTTTGCAACCGCAAGGCTGAGCGAGCGGCTGGAGCTGTTCGGCGAGGTGACCAACCTGTTCAACGAACGCTGGTATGCCAACAGCTTCTCCCAGCTTTGGGTGCAGCCGGGGATGCCGCGCGCGGGTGCTGTGACGCTCCGCTATGCTTTTGGAGGGCGGCCATGAGCCTTGTCGAGATTAATGGCCTGATGGTCGACCGGGGCGGGCGGCGCATCGTCGACGGGCTGACGCTCAGCGTCGCGCCGGGGCAGGTCTATGCGCTGCTGGGCGGCAACGGATCGGGCAAGTCGACGACGGTGGCCGCGATCCTCGGCCTGTTGCCACGCAGCGGCGGGACGATTCTGGTCGGCGGCGAGGATCCGGCGCGCGCGCCCGATGCGGTGCGCCGCGCAATCGCCTATCTGCCTGAAAATGTCGCGCTTTACGACCATCTGAGCGCGCGCGAGAATGTCCGCTATTTCCTCGACATCGCCGGCATCAGGCCGGCGGCCACCGAGATTGCGGCGGCATTCGATGCCGTGCGCCTCGATCCGGCGGCATGGGACCGGCGGGCGGGGGCATTTTCCAAGGGGATGCGCCAGAAGACGGCGATTGCGCTGGCGCTGCTGCGCCGCGCGCCGCTGCTGCTGCTCGATGAGCCGACTTCGGGGCTGGACCCCAAGGCGGCGGAGGATTTTCATGCGCTGGTCGAGGATCTTGGCCGGCGCGGCATCGGCGTG
>DBAW01000017.1:6864-7028 GCA_002291855.1 Sphingomonas sp. UBA1000 | reverse complement strand
GCCGGGGCCGGGGCCGGGGCAGAAACCGGCTGGAAGCCATAGCCGTCAACGACAAAGTCATCGACCAGCGCGACCGCGCCGCCGTTCAGGTTACGCATCCGCGACGCCTGTTGCGGGTCGTCCAGAAACACGATGTTGTCGCGGGTGACGACGTTGGTGACCGA
>DBAW01000017.1:6363-6502 GCA_002291855.1 Sphingomonas sp. UBA1000 | reverse complement strand
TCGGTGACGTTGCGTTCGATCACCACATTGTCGGCAACATCGACGCGGATCCACAGCCGCTTGGAGTCGGTGGTCGGCGAAACGATGGTGTTGTTGGCGATCCGCAGACCGACAACGCCCTCGACCGAAATGCCTTCCC
>DBAW01000017.1:0-6042 GCA_002291855.1 Sphingomonas sp. UBA1000 | reverse complement strand
CCCTCGACCGAAATGCCTTCCCACTGGTCGGCGGAATAGATCAGGTTGTTTTCGATCGTGATGTTGGTGTGCGGGATGCCGCCCACCTCGTCGCGGATGAAAAAGCCCTGGGTGCCGGTGCCCGGCCCCTGCAGCACGATGTTGTCGCGGATGACGATGTTGTTCGATCCGCGCGTCTGGCCGTTGGTCCAGAACTGGATCGCATCGGGGTGGTCGCCGGGATTGGGCGTGAAGTTCGAATAGCGGTTGCCCTGGATCAGCACATTGTCGACCGCCGCGAAATCGCCGCCGTCGCTGCGGATGCGGGTGATCTCGTTGAACTTGACCTCGATGTCCGCCGTCCGCTCGAAAATGAACGCGCGGACAAGCTCTTCGAAGCGCGAGTTCAGGATCTTCACGTTCGACGAGCTGTCGACGAGCAGACCCCACATGTCGTTAAGCGGGTTGTCGTCAAGCGAGCCGTGCATGAAAATGTTGTTGAACGTGATGTTCGACGACCCCGTCATATAGGCCAGCTGAGTCCATTCAGCCTCGGAGTCGAGCTTGGCACGGCCGATTTCGATCCCGTCGAACGTCAGGTTGTTGACATTGGCAATCGTGAAGCCGGTAAAGTCCGCCCCCCATGCCACGTCCGACTTCAGCGTCACATTCGACGCGAAGTTCCTGTTGGAAATGACGACATCGCCATAGTTTCCGGCAGCAAGGACAATCGTTTCGCCACCGACTGCATTGGCCAGCGCCGCTGAAAGCTGGGCCGAGTTCGCAACCTGGATAACCGCCATCTTGACCCCCGGGGGTGGCGGAACACGACAATCGTGTCCGCGATCTCGGAGATCACTTTATGAACGGCGGCTTATGCGGCAGTTTCGGTGGGTGGTTAAGACCCACTCACCCATGATTGTGTCGCGCGGCCCCGCCAACCGGTGGCGGAGCCGGGCGGATCAATAGGCGGTGCGCTGGAGCAGCAGCGTCGCGGCCGTGCGGGCCATGATGTAAAGGTCCAGAAACACGGACCAATTCTCGATATAATACAGGTCGCACTCGAGCCGCTTGAGCAGCTTTTCCTCGGTGTCGGTCTCGCCGCGCCAGCCCAGCACCTGCGCCCAGCCGGTCATGCCCGGCTTGACCTTGTGGCGCGCGGCATAGTGCGACACCACGTCGGAAAACACCCGGTCGCCGGCCTTGGTCGACGGTGCGTGCGGGCGCGGGCCGACCAGCGACATCTCGCCGCGCAGCACGTTGATCAGCTGCGGCAGCTCGTCGATGCTCGTCCGGCGGATGAACCGGCCGACCCGGGTGATGCGGTCATCCTGCTTGCGCGCCTGGGTGATGCCGTCCGCCTCGCACCGGTCGGTGCGCATCGAACGGAATTTCCAGATCTTGAACCGGCGGTTGTTGAACCCTTCCCGGTCCTGCAGGAAAAACACCGGGCCGGGGCTGTCGAGCTTGATCGCCAGCATGACGATCAGCAGCAGCGGCGACAGCAGGATCAGCGCCAGCGTGCCGATCACCAGATCCTCGATCCGCTTGACCACCTGATCGAGGCCGGAAATCGGCCGCTCGAACAGCGTCATCACCGGCAGGTCGCCCAGCAGCACCACCGGCCGCTGCGAAAAAGCAAAGGTCGCCAGATCGGGGGCAAGGCGGATGCGGACCGGGGTGATCGCCAGTTCGGCAACTACTTCCTGCAACCGCCGCTCCGCCGACCAGGGCAAGGCGACGATCACCTGATCGACCTCGCCGCGCCGGATATGGGCGATGAGGTCGGTCAGCGCACCGTGCATCGGCAGGCCGACCTCGCGCGGGGGCAGGCGTTCGGGCATCCGGTCGTCGAAAAAGCCGACCAGATCGATGGTCAGCTTGTCATTGCCGAGAATATATTTGGCCAGCCGGTCGCCCTGCGACCCGGCCCCGAAGATCGCGACCCGGTGGTTGAGCACGCCGCGCTGCTTCAGCCGGCGCAGCCAGATCGTGCCAATGCCGCGGGTCGCGATCAGCGCACCCCCGCCGCCGAGGAACCAGGTCAGCGCCCAGCCACGCGAAAAATCCTCCGACACCTTGAGCATGAAGCCCATGGTCATCAGGAACATGCTGGTCGCGATCCAGGCGGTGCAGACGCGCGTCCAGCCCTGACGGACCGAGAAGCGCGCATCGATGTCATAGGCCCCGGCCACCTCGGACAGGCCGGCATAGAGCAGCGCGCCGACCAGCGCGGCATTGCCGTAAGAATCGACCATCGACGGCGGGACGAAATCGAGCGCAACCGCCGTGGCGGTAAAGCAGGCACCGGCCACCACCACCAGCTCGGCGATGCGCAGCAGCAGCGTGACGATGTCGAGCATCACCGGCGAACGCGGCTGGGTATCGCCCAGCTCAAAGGGCTGGAGCTGCGGCGTAATCGGGGCGCGCCCCGATTCGGCCGATCCGGGCGGCAGCGGCTGAAGCATCAGGCCCGCCCCCCCGTCAGCGCCTGCGCCTTGGCGGTGGTGATCAGCGCCGCGCGCGCCGCCGGGGCCATCGCGCCGATCAGATCGGCGGCGAAGCGGCGGTTGTTCTCGAACGCCTGCGCGGGGTCGCCGCCCACGGTCGAAATGCGGACGAGCACCCCGTCGGGGATCTTGCCCTGAAACGCGGTCTGCAACTTCATCCGCCGCTGTTCGGCGTTGGAGGTCGGCAGATATTCGCCGATCCGCGTCCAGTAGCTGACATATTCGTCGCGGCCGGGCGAGTTGGCGATCAGGTTGCGCCCCGGCACGGCAACGCCGGGGCCGATCGGGAAGGAGGCCGGCGCATCGCCGCTGATCGCAAAACCGAAGGCGGGATAGCAGACCTCGGGCCGGTGCAGCTGGAGCGTGTCGCTCTGCGTGTCGCCATAGGCGATCAGCAGCATGACGATGCTGTTGTCGGGCCCGATATAAAGGCGTCCGACCGACTGGCTGTAGAGCTTCGCCGCCAGGCTGTTTTCGTTGGTCGGCGTCACCAGCCCCTCGGCCTGGCGATAACGCCACGGCCCAAAGCTGCGCGGCACCTCATCCTCCAGCTTGCGCGCACCGAGCAGCGACATGCGCTCGCGCGGGCGCATCGCCTCGGCAGCCCCGGCAGCGGCAAGGCACCCCAGCCCGACGAGCAGATCGCGGCGGTCGATCATCGTGCCCCTCCCGACAACAGCTTGCGCACCGGGGTCATCACGCTGTCGACCAGGAAGATGCCGATGAGCGCGGTGGCGAACATCACCAGCCCCGCCGTCGAATGCAGGAAGCCCTGCGCCGCGGCATTGCCGAAATGATAGGTGATGAGCACGAGGATGATCACCCGGACGAGATTGGCGAGCAGCGCCACCGGCACGATCCACAGCATCAGGAACAGCGCATAGCGCCACGACGCATTGTGCGAGATATAGATGTAGAACAGGCTGATCGCCGTCAGGCTGATCAGCGAGTTGAGCCCGGCGCACGCATCCTCGACCAGCAGCTGATACTGGGCGACATACAGCGTCACCCCCTCGCGCACGATCGGATAGCCGGCATGGGTCAGCAGCCAGGTGGCGCTGACCGAGACATAGGATTTGAGCGGGCCGGTGATCGAATCGATCACCCAGCCGGGGATCGGCACCACGAACAGCAGATAGACGAGCGGGAACCACATCCGCCGCGCCGCCTCCAGCCCGAAAAAGCCATAGAACAGCCCGAGCAGGACGCCGCCCAGCGCGAGCACCTCGATCGCCAGAAAATCGAACGCGCGGCCAAAGGCATAGACGGCGAGCGCGGGGATGATCAGCGCCGCCATGCCCGCGGCACTGCCGGGGCGGCGGATCGTGCGCAGCTCGGGCCAGCGGCGCGCGAACAGCCAGATGCCGGTCGCGAGCACGATCGGCCCGTGAACGCCGGTTTCCCCGGTCCAGCTGTCGCGCGCGACCGCGACCAGCGTGGGCACGAGCAGGGCGAGCACGCCGATCACGAGCGGCCAGTGCTGGCGCAGCAGCGCCGACAGGCCAGGGGCGGGCCGCAGGCTGTGGGTCGACATGTCCATCAGAAGTCGTTCAGCACCGCGCCCACGACCACCGACTTGTCGGCGCGAAGCTGCTTGGCCAGCGTCTTCATGTCGTTGACATAGGTTTCATGCTTGCGCGCGACGAGCAGGCTGAAGCCCGCCATGGTCGCGACGCGCTGCCCGTCCGAACACAGATTGGCCGGGGCGGTGTCGAAGATCGTCAGTTCATATTCGCGCAGCAGCTGGTCGACCAGCCCGCGGAACCGCGCGCCCGACAGCAATTCCTGCGGATTTTCGGCAGGATCGCCCGCGCCGACCACAGCCAGATCGGGCATCAGCGCGGTGTCGACGACATCGGCAAGCGCCAGCCGGTCGCTGGCGAGATAATCGGCCAGCCCCGGCATGTCGATCGGCAGGCCGCACAGATCGGCCAGCACCGGATCGCGCAGATTGGCGTCGACCAGCGCGGTGCGGATGCCCGCCTGAGCGGCGGCGACCGCAAGATTGAGCGCGATATAGCTGCACCCGCTGCCGGCAGCCGGCGAACAGATGGCGAGCGCGCGCCGCCCCTCGCGCAGATGCTGGGCAACCAGCCGGGTGCGCAGGCCGCGGATCGATTCGGCCTCGATCGACTGGGGATCGGCGATCATCACCGATTCGATCGCCGGCGGCACCTCCGGATCGGGGCGGCCAAGCGTGCGCCCGCCGCCGGGCGCGCCCATGTCGTGCAGCGCGAGTTTCATGCTCATGGTCAGCCCTCCGCCAAGGCGCGCCGGCGGTCGGCGCCCTTGCGATCGATGAAGTTGATCAGCCGCGCCAGCAGCCCGTTGGTCGCGCGGCGCGACCCGACAATGGCGAGCACCGGCACACCCGCTGCATATTCCAGATCCTCGTCGCTGCGCACGCGGCGCGCCAGCAGCTCGACGAGCAGCGCAAGCAAGATGCCGAGGACAAGGCCGAGCGCGACCGAGCCGCCCATGATCAGCGGCTTGTTCGGCCAGGCCGGCTTGGCCGGCAGGCTGGTGTTGCCAAGCGGTTCCATGTTGCTGACGCTGAGCTTGGCCTGACCGGCCAGCTCCTCGGCGCGCGCGGCCAGCTTCACATAGGCCTCGCGGCGGACGAGAATGTCCTGCTGCATCTGGTTGAGCTTGTCGATCTTGTCGGCCTGGGCGAGTACGCGCGCCTTCTGCATCTGATAGCTGGCTTCGATCTCGGCCCGGCTGGTGCCGCCGATCATGCCGCCGCCGCCGCGCGCCGCCTCGGCCTCCAGCGATTCCTTCTGCCGCAGCAGCGACTGATAGGTCGGATGGTTCGGCCCCAGCGTCTGCTGCGCCTGGGCGATCTGCTGCTTCAGCCCTTCAAGCTGCATGCGCGCGGGCGATGTCGGCGCTGCCATCTGCGCGGCAACCGGCGCCGTGCTCTGCGCCGACAGCGCGGCGAGCTTGGCGCTTTCCAGATCGACATCGCCGGCCTGCAGGACAATGCCATTTTCCTTGGCATAGGCGGTGCGCGCCTCTTCCGCCTCGCGCAGCTGGGCGAGCGCGTTGCGCGCCTGCTCGGCATAGGTGGCGGCGCCGCGCTGGGCGTTGTTCTGGCGCGAATCGCGGTTCTGCTGAAGGAAGGCTTCGCGGATCGCCTCGGCAATGCGCTGCGACGACACCGGATCGGCACCGCGATAGCGGATCTCGATGATGTTCGACGTCTCGGCGAACCGCGCCTCTGTCTGGTCGATAATCTGTTCGGCCAGCCATTCGCGGATGTCGCCGCCCGGCGCGCCGGCCGCGTCGAACCGCGCCTGCACCGCCGGATCGGCCGCCCAGCCGAGCTTGTCGACGACCGGGCCGATGGTCTGGATGTCGGTGATCAGCTTGAGCTGGGTGGCGATGTAATTGCCGACCGCATTGGTCGCCAGCAGCTGGCCGGTCATCGGATCGGGCCGGGTGAGGTCGAACAGCACCCGGTTCTTCGCTTCGAAGCGCGGCGGCAGCAGGAACGCCGCCGCCGTCGCCGTAAAGAAGCAGGCGACCAGGGTCGCCCAGATGATCGACCGCC
>DBAW01000218.1 GCA_002291855.1 Sphingomonas sp. UBA1000 | reverse complement strand
TCCAGCGAGGGCAGCGAGGCCAGAGCCGTAACACCAGCCGGATCCAGGACGGTCTCGCCCATTCCCCCGCCGACGATCTCGAGCTTGTCGGTCGTCTTGGCAAACTCGACGGCCACCTTGGCGGCGGCAACCGGGTCCTGGGAATAAGCCAGGCCGATCGGCCCGGTCAGCATCGACTGGATGCCGACATAGGACGAATCCTGGAGCGCGATCTTGGCAAGGCGGTTCTTGGCCACCTGATAGCTGGCGCCGGCTGCGCGCATCCTGTTGCGAAGCTCGGTCGACTGCTTGACGGTCATACCCAGGTTACGGGTCACGACCACAACGCCGGCTTCGGCAAAGGTCTGGCTCAGCTCTTCGACCAGCTCGGTTTTTTGAGCTCGATCCATGCCATTCTCCTCAATGGCCCAAAGGCAAATGCCCAGGGGCCGCGTCATCAGTCCGCGATGGGGAATGGCGCGCCGGCACTGGCCCGGCCGGAAAAGGCGGAGCGGTGCAGACCCGATATCTTTCCCCGTCTAGGCTGGAGATTAAGGGGCATGCCCCACCAGCTGTCTCGGACGGCAATCAGGCAAAACTCTGCCCGATTGAGTGCGGGCCATTAGCAGATCCGCAGCCGGCGTCAACCGCCACGCGGCCCAGACCAATCAGGCGCAAAGGGCGGCAAGGCGTTCCGGGGTGATCGCCGCCGGGGGCGCGCCGGCCTCGGCCAGCCCGTCCGGCCAGTCGCCGCCGGTGATCAGCGCCGCGCTGATCCGCGCCATGGCGGGTGCTGTCTGCAGGCCATAGCCGCCCTGACCGGCCAGCCAGAAAAACCCCGGCGCATCCGCCGCCCAGCCCGCCACCGGCACCCGGTCGGCGGTGAAGGTGCGCAGCCCCGCCCATTTGTGCGTGATCCGCCGGATATCAAGCGTCGTGATCGCCATCACCCGCTCGGCGGCGACGGCCATGTCGATCTCCTCGGGCTGGGCGTCGCCCGGATGATCGGGATGCTCGTCGACAGGCGAGGCGAGCAGCCGCCCGCCATCGGGCAGGAAATAGACATGGTCGGTCGCCGTCTTGACGAACGGCCAGTCGCGCACGTCCCAGTCGCGCACGTCATGGCCGGGCTGGGGATCAAAGGCGATCACCGTGCGCCTGAGCGGCGACAGGCCGAGCGGCGCGACCCCGGCGAGCGTCGCCAGCCCGTCGGCCCACGCCCCGGCGGCGTTGACCAGCACCGGTGCGGTCCAGCGCGCGCCGGTCGCGCTCGTCACCTGCCAGTCGCCGCCGGTGCGCGCGACCGCCGTGACCCGCGCGCCGGTGATGACCGCGCCGCCATGCCGCCTGACCTGCCGGGCATAGCCGCTGAGCATCGCATGCGGATCGAGCCGCAGCCCTTCATGATGGACAAAGCCGTGGGTGATCGCATCGGCCCCGAACCGCAGCGCCGGGCACAGCGCCGCCATGCCGGCCTCGTCCAGCCGCTCGACCCGGTCGGTCAGGCCGCGCGTGATCGCCTCCAGACTGTCGAGTTCGGCGCGCATGTCCGCCGTCGCGACGAACAGCGCCGGCGTGACGCGGCAGAGCGCGTCGAACCCGTCGGGGGGATCGAGGAAAAATGCCCGGCTCCACGCGGTCAGCCCGCGCACCGTCCCGCCGCCAATGCCGTAATGCGAAAATGTGACGCTGCGGCCCGAGCTGTGATAGCCGGTCGCGGCCTCCGCCTCGAGCACGACCGTGCGGCCATGGGGCGCAAGCGCCGCCGCTGCCGACAGGCCGGCAACGCCGCCGCCGATGATCAGGAAATCCGCCGTGCCGCCGTCCATCCGCGCCTCCATGGGCACGCTAGCGGGTTGCGGCGCCCGGCGGCAATCCGGTTGCGGGTTTACTCCCGGATTTTACCGGCTGCCGGGTCAGTCCACCCGGCCTGAAACCGCGCTAGCTGCCATCGCCCGCGCCGCCGACCAGCTGGTTGAGCCGGTCCTGGCCGACATGATCGTCGAAGCGCACGCCGATGCGCCGGTCGGCCGACCAGCGCACGGTCGCGCCCATCATGCCCATTCCCTGCAAGGCGATCCGCACCGGCGTTTCTTCCCAGCCGCCGGGCAGGCTCAGCCCTTCGACCAGCGCGCCGCCATCGGAAATGTTGCGGATGATGACATCGTTGGTGCGCCCGCCCAGTTCCATCCGCGCACGGCGCAGCACCTTGTAGCGCATCGCCCGCGTCTTGAACCGGCTGACCACCTGGGCAACGCCGCCGCCCTGTTCCAGCTGCGCCCGCACCTGTTCGGGGGGCAGCGGCACGCCAAAGGCAAAGCCCTGGATGTGCGAACAGCCCAGGCTCTGGATCAGGTCGATCTCGTCGAGCATCTCGACGCCTTCGGCGGTCGTGTCCATGCCCAGCGCATTGGCAAGGGTGACGATCGCCTGGATGATCGCGGGATTGCGCGATCCCTCCAGCGCCGCGCCGCGCACGAACGACTGGTCGATCTTGATCTTGTCGAACGGCGCTTTCTGCAAATAGCTCATCGACGAATAGCCGGTGCCGAAATCATCAAGCGCCAGCCGCACGCCCAGTTTCTTCAGCCGCGCGAACATCGCCGCGCTGCCGCTTTCATCGCCCAGGAACACGCTTTCGGTGATTTCCAGCTCCAGCCGGTCGCAGGCAATGCCCGACCGGGCGATGGCGTTCATCACCAGCGCCGGCAGCTCGGGATTGGCGAACTGGATCGGCGAGACATTGACCGCGATGCGCACATCGGCTGGCCACCCGGCCGCCGCTTCGGTCGCGCGGCGCAGCACCCATTCGCCCAGCGGCTCGATCAGCCCCGATTCCTCGGCAATCGGGATGAACACGCCCGGCGAGATCGGCCCCAGCTCGGGATGGGTCCAGCGCAGCAGCGCCTCATAGCCGACGATGCGCCGGTCCAGCGTGCCGACAATCGGCTGATAGACGAGGTTGAGCTGGTTCTGCGCCAGCGCGTCGCGCAGATCGTCTTCCAGCCTTTTGCGGTGGCGCGCCTCGGCCAGCATCTTGTCGGCGAAGAAACGGTGGACTCCGCGCCCGCCGGCCTTGGCCGCATAAAGCGCCAGATCGGCGTTGCGCACCAGTGTTTCGGCATCGACCCCGTCGGCAGGCGCGATGGCGATGCCGATCGAACAGCCGATGGTGACGCTGGTGTCGGCAATGTAATAGGGCTGGGACAGCGACTGGATGATCTCGTCGGCGAGCGCCGCGATCGCCTGCCGGTCGTCGGTGCCCGACATGACGATCTGGAACTCGTCGCCGCCCAGCCGGCCGACGACCGCCGTGTCGCGCACGCATTGCAGCAGCCGCGAGGCGACCTGTTTCAGCAGCTCGTCGCCCGCCGGATGGCCGAGCGTGTCGTTGACCGCCTTGAACCGGTCCAGATCCATCAGGAACAGCGTGGTCGGCCGGTAGGTGGCAGCCGACTGGCTGAGCTTTTGCTGGAGCACCAGCTGCATGCGCTGGCGGTTGGCAAGCCCGGTCAGCGCGTCGAACAGTGCCAGCCGGGTGATCTCCGCCTCGGCCCGCCGCTTCTCGGTCAGGTCGCTGCCATGGCCGATATAGCCCAGCGGATGGCCGAGCCGGTCGAGGATCGGGCGGCCCGAAATCGACCAGTGATGATCGGGCGACCGGGGGCTGCACACCGGCAGGTCGCTGAACGCCGTGCGCGACGACAGATGAAAGGCCAGCGTGCGGCCGCCGGCATCTTCCCCCTCCGCCGTGTGGAACAGCGTGGTCAGCGGCAGGCCGATGACGCTGTCGCCCGGCGCGCACAGCAGCCGCGCGACCTTGTCGGAAATGTAACGCAGCCGGCCATGTTCATCGGCTTCCCAGAACCAGCCGGCGCTTTGCTGCTCGAACTCGCGCACCAGCCTCTCGGCGAAATCGCCGCGCATCCGGCCTTCCTCGTCAAGCGGGGTCTGGTTGCTGCCCGGCTGGCGCCTGCGCCCCGTCACGCGCTGGGAGGAGGAAAAGAACATGCCCCAACGGACTAGGCTGTGCTGGTAAATGATCGCTTAGGGCCGCTGGTTAACGCCCGCCCGATCCGGTCCGATCCGGTGTGAATGCGGTGACGCGATCAGCGCCCGAACAGCAGCCAGGGCTTGATCCGGCCGGTCGGGCGCGGTGTGCCGTCCAGCCGCTCCGTCTTGAGGATCAGGACCGGTTTCAGGATCATCTGGCCGCGCATCGCGTCGCGCCCGCCGCCGGTGGGCAGGGCGAGGATTTTCCTGACCGTCGCCATGCCCGCGACCACCCGCCCGAACGCGGCGTAGCCGGGATAGCCGGGCCGGGCGTCGAGCGCCGGATTGGCGCCGACGCCGAGCGTGAAATTGCCGCTCGCGCTGTTCGGACTGATGCCATGCGCCATCGAGATCGCGCCATCGCCGTGGCGGATCCCGGTCTCGCTGGTCGGCTCCAGCCGGATCGGGGTGAGGGCGCGGCGATAATCGGTGTCGATCCCGCCCTGGATGAAGCCGAAGCGCGGATCGCTGCGCCGGCGCGAGGCGCGGTAGAAGCTCGTCCCCTCCAGCCGCCCGTCATCGACATAGGCAAGGAAGTTCGCTGCCGTGACCGGCGCCCGGCGGGTGTCGAGCGCCACGGTGATCGACCCGAGCGACGTGACCAGCCGCACCCGCACCACCGGCGGCTCGGCATGTGGCCGGGAGGCGGGGCGCGCCGAAGCCAGTGCCGCGCCGAGCGCGACGGCGGCGATCAGCAGCGCGCGCACCGCCCGTCGCGCACCGATTGTGCGTCGGGATGCGGACAGCGGAGCGGGGCAGCGAAGGGCGGACATGGCCGCCGTCGATAATCGAGCCGGGCGACGAATGCGAGCGACGCGGGAAAGGGGCGATCAGGCCGGGCGGCACGTGCAAACCATGCGGCGCGGGCGACGGGCCGTGGCGGTAAACCGCTGATTGGCGACGAATGCGGCCGGTCCCGGCTTGCAATGTGCGCGCCTCTGCCGCATCGACCATCCGGCCGCGAAGGTCCATCCAACAGAGGCAGTTGCGTTTTGATCGACCCACTCTTCCTTGTCGGCCTTGGCCTTGCCATGCTGCTGTGCATCGGAGCTGTCATCGGCTATTATTCGGTGTACCGCCCGTGGCAGCGGCGGCGGCTGGAGCGCGAACATCATCGCAACAAGCGCCGCTAAACCCGGCCCATCGGCCGGAACTGCCCGGACTGGTCCCTCGAAGGCCGGAACCGACGCGCCCGCTACAGCCAAAGCGCGGCTTTACCCGGCACAGCCCCGGCTTGCTTGAAAAGTCGCAGCCAAGCGGCGAAAGCGGCGCGACCATGACCGGATCCCCGCGCCCATGAGGGCCTTGCTCTCGCCCCCCGCTCGCATCCTCATCGCCCTTGTCGCCGGGCTTTTGCTCGGCGTCGCCGCCGCGCGCGCCGGGGCTGCCGGCCTGCCCGTGCTGCTGACGCTGGGCGAGACGGTCGGCGGGCTGTGGCTCGATTCGCTGCGCATGACCATCGTGCCGCTGCTCGTCGCGCTGCTCGTGACCGGCATCGCCGCCAATGCCGAGGCGGCGCGCGCGGGCGGCATCGCCGCGCGGGCGGTGATCGCCTTTGCCGTGCTGCTCATCTGTTCAGCGACGCTTGCCGCGCTGATGATCCCGGCACTGCTCAGCCTGTTTCCGCTGTCGGCAGAGGCGGCATCGGCGCTGCGCACCGCGCTGGGCCAGGTCGCGCCCACGCCCACCGACACGCCGGGCATCGCCAGCTTCCTGCGCTCGGTCGTGCCCACCAATCCGGTGGCGGCGGCGGCCAATGATGCGATCCTGCCGCTGATCCTGTTCACCGCCGTGTTCGGCTTTGCGGTCACCCGGCTGCCCGATGCGCCGCGCCGGCTGCTCACCGATTTCTTCGCCGCCGTCGTCGAGGCGATGCTGATCATCATCAACTGGGTGCTGTGGCTGGCCCCGGCCGGGGTGCTGGCGCTCGCCTTTGTCGTCGGCGCGCGCGCCGGGCTGGGGGCGTTCGGCGCGCTCATTCATTATGTGCTGATCGTGTCGAGCGTCGGGGTGGTGATCTGGCTGACGGGGTTCGTGATCGGCCCGCTGGGCGGGCGGGTGACGCTGGCGCGCTTCGCCCGCGCCGCCGCCCCGTCGCAGGCGGTTGCGATCAGCACGCAAAGCTCGCTGGCCAGCCTGCCGTCGATGCTGCGCGGTGCCGAAACGCTGGGCATTCCGGTCAGCGCCGCCGGGGTGGTGCTGCCGCTCGCGGTCGCGATCTTCCGCGCGACCGGCCCGGCGATGAACCTCGCGGTTGCGCTCTATGTCGCCCACTGGGCGGGCATCGTGCTCGGCCCGGCGCAGATTGCCGCCGGCATCGCCACCGCCTCGATCACCACGCTGGGCGCGGTCAGCCTGCCGGGGCAGGTGAGCTTCGTCACCTCGATCGCGCCGATCTGCGCGGCGATGGGCGTGCCGGTCGAGCTGCTGGGAATCCTGATCGCGGTCGAGACGATTCCCGACATTTTCCGCACGCTCGGCAATGTCAGCATGGATCTGGGCGTGACGGCGACGGTCGCGCGCGGCGCGCCGCGCGCGGGGGTGGATGCGGCGCTGGACGAGCTGGTCGATCCCCACCCGGCGGAACGCTGATCCGGCCGCCGGCACGGCGCGATGACAAATCGATTACAGTTGTAGTCGGTCGACGCTGATCGGCCGTTCGTCCGCCGATTGCGGGCTTTGCCGATGGCCGGCTGCCGCCGGTCGAACCCGTGCTGCGGCGCCGATCCGCGCCTGTTACCAAGGCAATGCGCGGCGGGCCTGGAAGAGCTCCCCGGCCCCTGACGGGCCCGTCGCCACCCCCCGGGACGGCCCGTTTTTTTCCCCCTTTTCGGGCCGTGCCGGTTCCCCGCTCCGGAGCGGATCCGGCCCGACACTGTCGGCTTGAACGTTCCGTGTTGTTGATTTGGAGCTGGTCCTGGCGATCGGGTGATGCCGCCCGGCGCGATGATGCTCCTTTGTTCAGAAGGATTTGTGCGATGCGTGTGTTGAAGAGCGCCGTTCTGGCCTGCGCCGCCGCCGGCCTGACCATGATCTCTACCCTGTCGCCGGCCATGGCCGCTGCGTCGGCCCCGGCGGACGAGGCCCGCTCCGTCGATGTCGCCTATGGCGATCTCGACCTGTCGACGGCCAAGGGGCAGGCGCGACTTGCCCGCCGCATCGACCGCGCGGCCGAGCAGGTGTGCGGGGCAGTGGCGCGTGCACCGCTCGCCCAACAGCAGATCATCAGCGCCTGTCAACAGGATGCGGTCGCCGCCGCCGGCCTTGAGATGAAGAATGCCGTGGCCCGTGCCGAGGGCCGGGTCCGGGTCGCCGCCAACTGACCGGCAAACAGCCCGCAATGCGCCCGGTGCGTCGCTGGCCGGCCGCACGCCTGAACGCCCCGGTGTCCGCACCGGGGCGTTTCTTTAGGCGCATTATCTCCGTTGGTCAGCGGCCGGTCATCGCCTTGGCGGCGTCCAGATAGGTGCGGCCGATGCGCACTTCGTCGCCATCGCCCAGATCGGCCCACCACACGCCGCCGCCGTCATGGCGCAGCGCCTTGATGCGGTCGCGGCGGACGATGGTCGAGCGGTGCAGGCGGATGAAGCGCGCCGGATCGAGCCGTTCTTCCAGCGTGCTGATCGTCTGGTGCAGCAGATAGCTGCGCTGGCCGACATGCAGCCGCATATAGTCGCGCTCGGCCTGGATGCGGTCGATATCGGCGGCTGCGATGCGGATCAGCTCGGCGCGGTGCGGCACCCAGAATTCCTCGACATAACCACCGCTTCCGCCGGGGGCGGCCGATTGCTGTGCCCCGCGCCGCGCGATCACGCGCTCGAACGCACGGCTCAGCCGGTCCGGGGCGACGGGCTTCAGCAGGTAATCGAGCGCGGCAAGATCGAACGCCTCGACCGCAAAGCTGTCGAACGCGGTGACGAAGATCACCGCCGGGCGGTGCGCCCGCCCGGCCAGCGCCCGGGCGACGTCCATCCCGTCCAGCTCGGGCATCGAAATGTCGAGCAGCACCACCTCCGGCTCCAGCCCGTCGACCAGCCGCAGCGCGGCGGCCCCGTCCGATGCGGTGCCGACCAGATCGATCATCGGCTCGCGCGCGCACAGCAGTTGCAGCCGCTCGATCGCCAGTGGCTCGTCATCGACGATCAGCGTCCGGACGGGCCGGGCATCGGCCTGTTTAGGATCGTCCATTGTCATACACCTCGGGGAGCGAAAGGGTGACGCGGAAGCCGCCTTCGGCCGGGGGCTCGGTGGTCAGCCCGGCGGCGGCGCCAAAGCGCGCCTGCAAGCGGTCGCGGACATTGGCGAGGCCGATGCCGGCCCCACCGGCCGCTTTCGCGCCGGGCTTCGCGCCCGGCCCGTCATCGCTGACCTCGAGCCGCAGGATGCCGCCATCGTGCGACGCGCGGATGGTGATGGTGACCGGCCTCGTGCTGCGCGACACGCCATATTTGATCGCATTTTCCACCAGCGGCTGCAGGATCAGGCCCGGCACACAGGCACCGCGCAGCGCGTCTGGAATGTCGATCTCGGTCCGCAGCCGGTCGGGGAAGCGCACCGCCTCGATATCCAGATACAGGCGCTGGAGGCGCACTTCCTCTTCCAGCCGCACATCGTCGAGCGGGTCGCCCGACAGGCTGGTGCGGTAGAATGTCGACAGGTTCATGATCATCGCCTCCGCCTCCGTCTCCCGCCCGGTGATGACCAGCGAGGACAGCGAGTTCAGCGTGTTGAACAGGAAATGCGGATTGACCTGATAACGCAGCGCGCGGATCTCCGCCTCCTGCGCGGCCTGGGCGAAGGCGGCGATCCGCCGCTCGGCGTCGCGCACATCATTGGCATAGGAAATCGCCAGATACAGCGTCGCCCAGGCGGCGATGAAGAAATAGCGCGACACCGCCGTTTCCGCGACGCTGCGGAACAGGCGCGGTTTTTCGGCGATTTCCTTCAGGATGTTGGGGTCGCTGAACAGCGCTTCGGGCTTGTAGAGCGTGAACAGATAGGCGTTGACCAGCCCGATCAGCATCGCCGCGGGCACCGCACAGGCAAAGGCGACCGCGATGCGGGTGCCGAACGGCCGGCGGTCGAACCGGCGCAGCACCAGATAGAGCAGGAAGGTGATGACGATGCCGACCGCCGTCACCATCATCCGCCGTTCGGCCATTTCGCCCTGATTGGGCCAGCCCTGGATCCAGGCCTGGAGCGAGACGATCGCGACGTAGAACAGCCAGAAGCCGAGGATGGAATAGATCGCAACCTCATGGCCGACGCCGCGCCGGGCGCCGAGGGAAGAGCCGTGCATCCGTCCTGCTTAGCGCCGACCCCGCGTCTGCGCGAGGGGGCGGGGCGGCGCTGGTCGAACGCGCGGGCGCGTTGATCGAAGCGGAACCGCCGGGCTGGCCGTTGGTTGATCGACCGCCGCGCCCGCCTGGCCGGTGATGACCGGAGAGCCGCCATGCCCGATCCGTCCCGCGACACCGATACGCCGTCCCAGACTGTTCCGCCGCTGCGCAGCCCGCGCCAGGATGCCGGGCAGGATGAGTCGATCCGCCGCCGCCTGCGTCGCAATCCCGATGACGAAGATGCGCGGATCGATGCCGGCGTCGACGAGTCGATGGACGCATCCGACCCGCCTGCGACATCGGTCCCCGGTGCGCATCGCGACCCGGCGCTGCCGCCCGAAAATGGCGGCTGACGCAGCGTTTTCGACGTCTCCGATCGGCGTTGTTGCTGCGCCGCTTGCCTGACATTTCGTTGCGTTAAAGTGTGGTTGGTCGAAATCCTGTTGCACTGCAAAAAAGTTTTTGCTTCGATTCTGTCCGGAAGGGGCGGTTAACGGGCGATCAACCTCATTCCCCGCAAGATCGCCTCCGACAGCAAGGTCGGAGAAGACAATGGGTCATAGGGTCGGGCCTGCCGCAGGTGCGCTGGCGCTGGTGGAAATGAAAGAGTTCGCCAGCTTTCCCTCGCGCACGCAGCGCTACATTCGCCGCTCGCTCGATATCGGGCTTGAACGGGACGATGCGATCAACCTGTGGTCGCGCGATGTTGTCGAGGCAGCGAGCATCAAGGCACAGATGCGCGTCTATGAACGCCTGCCGGGCCTGCGCAATATGGTGCCTGACGACAGCGGGCTGGACGCGATCGAGCCGTTCATGACGCCGCTGGTCACGGTCAGCGCCTTCGATCTGGGGCAGGACCGGCTGGCGAGCTTTTCCGCTTATCGTTTTCTGTATGAGCGGCTGATCGGCCCGGCGGTGCGCCCCTGGCTGCCGAGCGCGTTTTGCGCGGCGGCGGCGCTGCCGCACCTGCATCCCGACAAGCGCCGGCGGCTGCTCCAGTCGATCAGCGAGGCGGCGGCGACCGCACCGGGCTGGTCCAGCCGATCGCCTGCCTTTTTCCCGCAATGGGTGGAAAAGATCGACACCTCCGCCGCCCGCCACTGACGGGCCGCGCGGGCCGGGCGCTCAGCCGTCCCGGTCCCCTGCGGTCGCATAGGGCATGACCAGCCGCCCGTCCGGGGCGGCGGTCAGGGTGGTCTGGGTCGGATAGGCGAACTCCAGCCCGTCGCTGCGGAAGCGCATCAGGATCGCCATGCCGAGCGCGTGGCGCGCGGCGATGAACGTTTCGTAATCGTCCGACTCGACATCGAACTCGAGCTCGAAGTCGAGCGAGCTGGCGGCGAAGCCGACAAAACCGGCGCGCACGAAATGATGACCCAGCCCCTCGACCAGCTCGCGCAGCAGGGCGGGCAGGGCGGCCGCCCGGTCCGGATCGGTGTGGTAGACCAGCGACAGCAGAAAGCGCCCGCGCCGCCGCTCCAGCCGCGACATGTTGCGGATTTCCTTGTCCAGCAGCTGCTTGTTGGAAATCACCCGCTGCTCGCCGCTGACCGCGCGCAGCCGCGTGGATTTCAGCCCGATGGCCTCGACGGTCGCCGATGTCTGGTCATAGGCGATGGCGTCGCCGCGCCGGAACGGCCGGTCGAACAGGATCGACAGCGCCGCGAACAGATCGGCAAAAATGCCCTGTGCGGCGAGGCCGATGGCGATGCCGCCAATGCCCAGCCCCGCGACGAGGCCGGTGACGTTGACGCCGATATTGTCGAGAATGACGATGGTGGCGACGATGAACAGCGCGACCGTGACCAGCAGCCGGATCAGGCCGAGCGCGCTGCCGAGCGTGTCATGCTGGCCGGCCTCGGTCCGGTATTCGATCAGCCCGATGATGATTTCGCGCGCCCACAGCGTCGCCTGCAGGGTGACGGCGACGACGAAGGCGATGCGCACCGGCTCGGCGATCGCCGCCGGCGCGTCGGAATAATTGACCACCAGCCGCGCGGCGACCGCCAGGATGAACAGATTGCCGGTGCGGTTGACCGCACGGCCGAGGATCGCGGCCCAGCCATGGTCGTGTTCATCGCGCCGGCACAGCTGCGACCCGAGCCGGCGCAGCCCCAGCAGGACGGCGACAAGCAAAGCGGCCGCGGCCAGCGCGAGCAGCAATCCCGCGCCCTGATCGCGGATCCAGACGATCAGCTGGTCGACCAGCGCAGACAGGCGCGTTGAAAAGCGGGCGGACAGGCCCGCCCAGTCGGCATCGGGCGTGGTCGGCAACGAATGTGTCTCCTGATACGGTCATGCATCGGGGGCATGCAGCGCGGCACGGGGGCACCGTGCACGCCGTCCCGACGGGCAATGCCCGGTGCGCAGGATCGTTCCGCGTCCGGCAGCGGTCAAGTGAGGGAGGGCACCGGCGTCTGGCGGGCGATGAAGCGGCTGGCGATGCCCAGAATGCGGTCGGCGGCGATCACGCAGGCCGATCCGCCTTTGCGCAGGCAGGTGAAGGGGGCGATGTGCCGGTCGACGAAATGCGACGGGCCGGAATAGGCGCAGGCCCAGAGCGCAAAGCGTCGTTCGGCCAGCGGGCCGCGCAGCAGGATGGTGACGTCGCCATGACGGCGGTCTGCGGCAATGCGCGCAATCAGCGGATCCAGCCGGTCGGCCTCGCCCTCCAATATCTGCGCGAAATGCCCGCCGGTGTAGAGCAACGCCCCGGAGATGTCGGCAACCCGGTTCGCCTGCATCGCACGGTCGACAATATTGTCGACCTCCTGCCGCGCATCGGCGGCCGGGATCAGCGATCTGCTCACATATACAATCGTCTCGAGCAAGTTATTCCTCACATGGATCAGTCTTGTCGGACGCAATAAAAGGGAACGAACAATTGCCCCGAATCTTGTCGTACTGGCGCAGCAGGAGCGGAAAAATATTTCCGTGACGAAACGCACGTATCGGGAATCTGATATCATATCATGCGAAATTGCAGAAACGATATCGACATGGCGTCGATTTTGCCTGTCTCCGATGTCGAACCCGTGGCGGCCGCGCACGACCTTTGTCAGGTTTCGGTCTGTGCAAGCACCAGCTGGACAATCAGCTCGCTCAGCCGGCGGGCGGCATCGTCGCGTGACAGCGGCCCGAAATCGTCGACCAGAAACGCCCGGATCTGGCGGTCGACATAGGTTGCCTCGCCCGAATAGGCGGTGTGCCAGCCGCCAAAGCCGCGGCTGTCGATTTCCTCGCGCAGGACCAGCCGGTGATGCTGGCCCTGCCGCACCACGGGAAGCATGCCGATGATGCCGTCCAGCCCGGCTGGCGATCCTTCGATCAGTTCGGCGCAGTGCGCACCGGTTGAAATCCACGCCCCGGTCAGCGGTTCGGTCGACGTGCGGATAATCGCCCCGCAAGGCACGAAATCAGGGCCGATCCGCGCGCCCGCACTCGGTGTCTTGCTGACGAGGATGATCCGCTCGAGCATGGCGCGATGGTGTCGGGTCCAAAGGGAATGCTTCCGGCTATAGCCATGGCCGGCGGCGCGCCAAGCTGGGGTTTCTACACTGGTTCGCCGGTTTCGATCGTTAATGCCTCGATGACGATCACACCGTCCTGCACCCGGGCGGAAATATCGGCGACCAGATGCCCGGCAAGGGCAAGCTCCTGCTCGCCAAGCGATGCGTCCGGGGCTGGGCCGCGATAGTGCATGACATGCCGCATCCCGTAAAATGTGACGCTTGCCCAAGGGGTTGTCTCGGACGACAGCAAGGTCCAGCTGGGATAGAGGCGCACCAGTGCGCGGTGCAGGGCGCGGTGCGGATCGGTCATTGCGGCTGGTCCAGAAACGCCTCGATCCGCGCGGCCATGCGCGCGGTCGGCTCGCGCCCGCGGCGCATGTCGAACACCAGCCGGGGATCGTTGGCGACCGTGCGGCCGAACCGCGTCGGGGCCATGGCATGGTCGCGCAGATATTTCTCGATTCGCCTGAGGATCATTGCGAAGACTCCGGATAGGGCATTGAATAGGCATTTCCCTATCCAGCGCTCATATTCCTATTTGTCTAGGTAGAATCCTAGGCATTCTGCTCCAGAATGGAGTTGTTCGCCCGTCAGGGACGGCGATAGGCGTCCAGCACCGCGCGCAGTTCGGCGATCGCGGCGCGGCGGCGCGCCGGGTCTTCGATCCGGCCCAGATCGCGGCGCAGATTGACCGCAAGCTCGGCATAATCATTCTGCCAGCCGCGCCCGAGGATCTCGCGCACATCGGCGCGGGCGGCGCCCCGACGGACGGCGGGACCGGCCGGGGTCAGCACCCAGGTCTCGCCCAGTGCCGGCGTCGCGACATCGGCAAAGTCCGCGCCCAGCGCCCCGGCCAGCGCCGCCAGCGCGTCCGCCTCGCCGTGCGTGAGGAACAGCGTGCCCGCCACCGGCCGGCGTGCCCGTGCCCAGGCGATCAGCCCGTCGCGGTCGGCATGGGCGGAATAATCGTCAAGCTGTCGCACCGTCAGCCGCACGGCGACGTCATGGCCCGAAATCCGCACCCGCTGCGCGCCGTCAAGGATTGTGCGCCCCAGCGTGCCGGTCGCCTGATAGCCGATGAACAGCAGCGTGGAGTCGCTGCGCGCCAGATTGTCGATCAGGTGATAGCGGATGCGCCCGCCCTCGCACATGCCCGACCCGGCGATGATGATCGCCCCCGACAGCCGTTCCAGCGCGCGCGACTGTTCGACCGTTTCGACATAATGAAACGCCGGATGCGCGAACACATGGGCATCGTCGACATCGTCCAGCCGGGCCGCATGGCGGGCAAAGACACGGGTGATGCGGGTGGCGAGCGGCGAATCGATGAAGATCTGCGCGTTGGGCAGCCGGCCGCGGTTGATGAGCACGGCCAGGTCGAGCAGCAGCTCCTGCGTGCGCTCGAGCGCAAAGCTGGGGATCAGCAGATTGCCCCCGCGCGCCCGCGCCGCCATCACCTCGGCGGCGAGCCGGTCGCGCCGCTGTTCGGGATCGAGCGGCGGGCGCGCCCGGTCGCCATAGGTTGATTCCATGATGACATGGTCGATCCCCGCCGGGGCCTCCGGGTCCGCGACCAGCGTCGCGCCATCGGGGCCGAGATCGCCGGAAAACAGCAGCTTCATGCCCCGGTGCGTGACCAGCGCCGATGCCGAGCCGAGAATATGGCCGGCGTTCCACAGCTCGACCGTCACGCCTTCGACCGGCACGAACGGCGTGCGCAGCGCCACTGGCTGGAGCAGGGCGAGCGCGCGTTCGGCATCCTCGGTCGTGTAGAGCGGCTCGACCGGCGGCTCGTCCGCCCGGTCCCGCCGGCGGTTGCGCCGTTCTGCATCCTGCTCGCTGATCCGCGCCGAGTCGCGCAGCAGATGTTCGAGCAATTCGGCCGTCTCGGGCGTGCAATGGATCGCGCCGTGAAACCCCGCTGCCACCAGCCGGGGCAGCAGCCCCGAATGATCGAGATGGGCATGGGTCAGGATCACCGCCTCGATCCGGCGCGGGTTGAACGCAAACGGCTCCGCGTTCAGCGCCTCAAGGCTGCGCGATCCCTGGAACAGCCCGCAATCGATCAGCAGCTTCCTGCCGCCAAGGTCGAGTTCGTAGCAGGACCCGGTGACGGTTCCGGCCGCGCCGTGAAAGGCGATGGTGCTGGTCATGCGCCGAGACTGGCCGGGGGCGGGCGGCCTGCCAAGCAAAAACGCCGCGCATCGCTGCGCGGCGTCTTGTCGCGGATCGACGGTGCGGGCGGGCCGGCAAATGGCCCGCCCGCCGGCCGGTCAGCCGCTGTAATACATGTCGAACTCGACCGGGCTGGGGGTCATTTCCCAGCGCGCGACCTCGGCCCGCTTCAGCTCGATATAGGCCTCGATCTGGTCGCGGCTGAACACATCGCCCTTGAGCAGGAAGTCCATGTCCGCCTCGAGCGAGTCGAGCGCCTCGCGCAGCGACCCGCAGACGGTCGGCACATTGGCAAGCTCGGCCGGCGG
Organism: Sphingomonas sp. UBA1000; assembly: GCA_002291855.1. GTDB lineage: Bacteria > Pseudomonadota > Alphaproteobacteria > Sphingomonadales > Sphingomonadaceae > Sphingomonas_B. The sequence goes on along the minus strand of DBAW01000218.1, from coordinate 903 downwards.
CAGATCATAGAGGTTCTTGTCCATCGCGTCGCCCGGATGGATGCGGTTCTGGATGCCGTCCAGCCCCGCCATCAGCAGCGCTGCATAAGCGAGATAGGGGTTGGCGAGCGCATCGGGGAAGCGGAACTCGACACGCTTGGCCTTGGCCCCCGCGCCATAGGGGATGCGGCACGAGGCCGAGCGGTTGCGGCTCGAATAGGCGAGCAACACCGGTGCCTCATACCCCGGCACCAGCCGCTTGTAGCTGTTGGTCGTCGGGTTGGTGAAGGCATTGAGCGCCTTGGCATGCTTGATGACGCCGCCGATGTAGTAAAGGCACATTTCCGACAGGCCGGCATAGCCATTGCCCGCGAACAGCGGCTTGCCCTCGGCCCAGATCGACATGTGGGTGTGCATGCCCGAGCCATTATCTTCCTTGATCGGCTTGGGCATGAACGTCGCGGTCTTGCCATAGGCATGCGCGACCTGATGGACGACATATTTATAGACCTGCATCCGGTCGGCGGTTTCGACCAGCGTGCCGAAGGTCAGGCCCAGTTCGTGCTGGGCGGCGGCGACTTCGTGATGATGCTTGTCGCAGGGCAGGCCCATTTCCAGCATCGTCGAGACCATCTCGGCGCGGATGTCGACGGCGCTGTCGACCGGCGCGACCGGGAAATAACCGCCCTTGGCGCGTGGGCGGTGGCCCAGATTGCCGGCATCATAGGCGCGGCCGGTGTTGGTCGGCAGCTCGATATCGTCGATCCGGTAATAGCTGGTGTTATAGCCATTTTCGAACCGGACATCGTCGAACATGAAGAACTCGGCCTCGGGGCCGACATAGATGGTGTCGCCGATGCCGGTCTGCTTCAGATAGGCCTCGGCGCGCTTGGCGGTCGAGCGCGGGTCGCGGGCATAAAGCTC
>DBAW01000078.1:463-21252 GCA_002291855.1 Sphingomonas sp. UBA1000 | reverse complement strand
AAATCGACCATCGCCAATCTGGTCGAACAGAAGCTGGCGCGGATGAACCGCCACACCTTCCTGCTCGACGGCGACAATGTCCGCCACGGGCTGAACCGCGATCTCGGCTTTACCGAGGCCGACCGGATCGAGAATATCCGCCGCGTCGGCGAGGTCGCAAAGCTGATGACCGATGCCGGGCTGATCGTCATCACCGCCTTCATCTCGCCGTTCCGCGCGGAACGGCAGATGGTGCGGCAGATGATGGCCGAGGGCGAGTTTGTCGAAGTGTTCATCGACACGCCGCTGGCGCTCGCCGAGGCGCGCGACGTCAAGGGCCTTTACGCCAAGGCGCGGGCGGGCGAGATCCTGAACTTCACCGGCATCGACAGCCCCTATGAGCCGCCCGAGGCGCCGGAACTGGTGATCGACACCACCCGGATGACCGCCGAAGAGGCCGCGGACGCGATCATCGCCCGCATCATCCCCTGATCATGGCCGCCGCCCGGCTGCCGCGACCGCGGCGGCCGGGCGGGCCGGTCACATCTTGCGGTCGACGGTGTCGGCGGCGGACTTCAGATCGTCGCCCACCCCGCGCACGGTGTTGCAGCCGGCGAGCGCAATGCCGGCCAGAGCGAGCGCGGCCAGCGCGCGGATCGCGACACCCCGGTTGCGGTTCATCTGCATCATATCCTCTCTCCCTAGCCCGGCCGGCGACCTGCCGCGCGGCCCTGTCAGCGCCCCTCAAGCGCAGCGGAGCTTAATCGCGCCTGACCCGATTTCACTCCCGTTTCAGCGCCGCCAGCGCGGCGACCAGCTGCGGCACATCGTCGTCCGCGACCGGGGCCTTGTAGACGGCCCGCATCTTGGCGACGGTTGCCGACCATTGCGCCGCCGTCATCGGCGGTTGCACCATCACCATGCCGGCATCGTGACATGCGGCGCAATTGGCGTTGAGCAGATCGGCATCGGGCCCTTCGAACAGCCGGTCCTCGACCGGCAGCTCGACCGCGACCGGCGCAGGCGGGCCACCGGCGGCAAGCGGAACCGCAGCCGCACCGGCGGCGACGAGCAGAAGCAAGCGAAAGCGCATCATCCGACGATCAGATCCAGACGTTCGACGACGCCGCGCATATAGCCGCCCCCGTTCCAATTGGGGGTAAGCGGCTGCACCTCGCCCCCGGTGTTGGTCGCGCGCACCAACAGGCTGAGCGGTCCCGGCGGCAGCGGCGGCAGATCGGCATCGAAGCGGCGAAAGCTGTAGCGCCCGGCATCGCGGCCCAGCCGCGCCTCCTGCCAGCTCGCGCCGCCATCGCGCGACAGCTCGACCCGCGCGACGCCCTGATCGCCGCCCATCGCGATCCCGCCCACCGCCACGGGCTGGCCGGCGGCGATGCGCGCGCCATGCTGATGGCTGGTGATCCACGACCGCGTGACCATGCGGGTGATCGGCACCGTCTCGCCCGGCGGCGCGCCCGGCACGGCATCGCCGGTCGCGTTGGCGGGAATGCGATAGGCCTTGGCCATCCAATAGCCGTCATCGGCCCGGTCCAGCACCTCGATGTCGGACAGCATCTTGATCCAGTAGGTCGAATACCAGCCCGGCACCACCAGCCGCAGCGGATAGCCGTTCAACAGTGGCAGGCGCGCGCCATTCTGGGCATGGGCGATCATCACCTCGCCATCCATCGCATGGTCGATGGCAAGCGACTTCACGAACCTGGGCGCGTCGGGCACCGCCGGTTCGTCCAGCCCGGCAAAGCGCACCGCCACCGCGCCGGGCAGCACGCCGGCACGGCTGAGCACGTCGCGCAGCGCCACGCCCGTCCACAGCGCATTGCCCATCGCGCCGTGCCGCCACTGCGCCCCCGGCACGCGCGGCTCGAACAGCCCGCGCGAATTGCCCGCGCACTGGTTGACCGCCGCATATTCAAGCGCGGGCATCGCCAGCAGCTCGGCCAGCGACAGCTCGACCGGCCGGGCGACATGGCCATGAACCTTGAGCCGGAATGCGGCGGGATCGATCTCGGTCGGGAAATCGCCCCAGTGCCAGCGCACGAAAAACCGGTCATTGGGGGTAAAAATGCCCTGATCGAACACCTCGAACGGCGTCTCGAGCAGCGGCGGCCGCCCGCGCTGGAGGATCATTTCGCCCTTTTCGGGGAAATCGCGGGTCAGCGACCGGAGCGACGGACCGCCCGGCAGGCGCAGATCGGCCTGCTGCGCGGCGAGCCGCTCCAGCGGCCCGCCGGCAAGGCCCAGTCCGGCCACCCCGGCGAGCAGCTGCCGGCGCCCGATCATGCCGTTCGTCATGTCGTCATCCTTATGGCCTGGCCGTGCGGGGGGCAACGCCGGCCGCGTCCCTGCGATCAATAAAAGTCATCACGGCGCAACAGCTTCGCATCTCGACAGCCCTGCCGCCGCCGCCTAACTGGACAGTAATGGTCGGCCCGGCAACGGGCGCGACGGGGGCAGGATGGGCAAGCGGGTGGACCCGACAGCTTTCAATCGCCTGACGGCGCGGCAGCAGCAATGCCTGAGACTGGTGGCCGCGCCCGCGACATCCAAGCAGATCGCGCGCGAGCTGGGTATTTCCAGCCACACGGTCGACCAGCACATCCGCGAAGCGCTGGCGACGCTCGGCCTGTCCGACCGGATGGAGGCGGCGCGCCGGTTCGTGGCGCATGAACGCGCAGCCGCCGGCGCTCCCGCCGCCCCGCCGGGCCCCTCGCCCGCCCCGGCACCCGTCATCTCCTCCGCCCTCGCCGCGCAGGACGGCGCGCCCCCGGCAGCATGGGAGGCACCTCCCCAAAGCTTGACTACTCAAGCAGCCGGGATGGCCGGCGATGCGGCATCCGGGCCAATGCTCGCTCCATCGGAAAGGGCAGCACCCAATCTCGCGCTGCCCTTTCCGACGAAGGACCGGCCGCGCAACGAGCTTGACCGCACCTCCAGACTGATCTGGATCGCAGCGGTGATGACCGGCCTGATCCTCGCCGCCAGCCTGTTCATCGGCCTGGCGGCACGGATCAGCGGCGCGACCTAGGCCCTTCCCGCGACCATCAGATCGGCGCGTGCCGGACCCTGTCCGGCGCGGAGGAGAGAGCCATGCAACACGAACGGATCGAAGCCGCCCGCGAAATCACCGCGGGGCTGATCGAGCTTGAGCAGCAGATCGATTTCGCGATCATCAGCGGCGGTCGCCTGCCCGGCACCATGGCGCAGGCGCGGCTGAAGGCGCGGCTGCCCGCCGCCACCGGGCAGGAAGCCTTTCTGCACGCCGCCAAGGCGTTCGAAATGCTCGTCCAGGCGCGCAAACACATCGTCCAGGCCCATGCCAGCCTGGCGGCGGCGGGCGATGCGCTCGCCCTGCCCCCGGCCGCTTATGGCGACTGGCACGAATGTCCGAAGCCCCATGCCATCGATGCGGGCGAACCGCATCTGCGGCTCGCGGTGTCCCAGTGATCCTCCAATACAGGCTTGACCGTGCCCGATCCGTCATGATCGGGTGGCGGCATGTGGCACGTGATGACCTTCACGATCCTTTTTGCGCTGACCATCGGCTTTGCGCTGTGGCGCGGCGGCGCGCCGGAACGGCTGGCGGCACTCACGCTTCTGGTCGCGTCGGTGGCGACGATGATGGTCGCACCGGCCTGGCACTGGGTATCGAACGGCGTCGACTATGGTGTGTTCGTCGTCGATCTGGTGACATTTGCAGCGCTGGTGGCGATCGCGCTCAACGCCAACCGCTTCTGGCCGATCTGGCTCAGCGCCACGCACGGCCTGTCGCTGCTCGGCCATGTCTCGGTGCTGTTCGCGCCGGACATCAAGCAGATCTTCTATGCCGCGATGGTGATGGCATCCGCCTGGCCGGGGCTCGCCCTGCTGGCGGTGGGCACCTACCGGCACCATCGGCGCATCAGCGCGGGCCAGCCCGATCCGGCCTGGACGCGCTTTACCGACATCAACGAGCGGCCCACCCTCGCCATCGGCTGAGCGTGCGGATGCGGCCGCAACCTCAAGGGGAGGCGGCCAATGGCTGACATGAACAGGATCGATCAGGGCGGGAAATGCCCGGGCAATGACCGGCAGCTGCGCAACCTGTGCTCGCACGAGGCATCGGCGCTGGCCGGACCCAATGTGTCGGCGGTCGAACGGGCGGAGACGCTCTACGAACTGCGCCGCGCGCGCGACGTGTTCTTCGGCAAGAATGCCGATCTGTTCTGCGAACCGGCCTGGGACATGCTGCTCGATGTGTTCATCGCCCAGACGCGGGGGCGCAAGCTGTCGGTCAGCGATGCCTGTCTCGGCTCCGGCGTGCCGACGACGACGGCGCTGCGCTGGCTGACCCTGCTCGAGGAACGCACGCTGATCGAACGGCACAAGGACCCGCATGACCGGCGGCGGTCATTCGTGCGGCTTACCGCTCAGGGTTATGAGAGCCTGAGGCTGTATCTCGAAGCCTGCTGAGCTTCTCCGCCGCGGCAAGCTCGGCGCGCAGCATCTCGATCCCCAGCGACAGGTGCGGCGCGGCGAGCGACCCGGGCAGCCGGTCAGCGAGCGCGATCAATTCGTCGCCCAGCTGGACGGCCCGGTGCAGCAGCTCGGTCCTGGTCATCGGCACGGCCTTTCCATCCTCGGCCCCCTCCATCCGCCCGTCGCGCCGTCACGGGCCGGCGACACACCGCCGGCACGTTCCGGGCCCGGTTCCTGCCTGACGAAACGAACCGCGCGCGCGGTTCGCCGCACACGGCCGTCCCGCAACCGTCGCAATAGATTTTCATAGCACGACTATCGTGCCTTCCGGGGGCATACAACCGTTCCGGATGCAGTTCCCGCTGCACGAACCGGCCCGGCCATGGTCTGACGGGCACATGGTCGCCACCATCACCACCGTCGCCTTTCTCGGCCTCGACGCGCGCAGCGTCGAGGTGCAGGTCCAGCTGGCCGCCGGGGTGCCCGGCTTCGTCATTGTCGGCCTGCCCGACAAGGCGGTGGCCGAAAGCCGCGAGCGGGTGCGCGCCGCCCTCGCCTCCATCGGCCTTGCGCTGCCGCCGCGGCGGATCACCGTCAACCTGTCGCCCGCCGATCTGCCCAAGGAAGGCTCGCATTACGACCTGCCGATCGCGCTGGCGCTGCTCGCGGCGATGGGCGTCGCCGATGCCGAAAGCCTGAGCGAGCATCTGGCGGTCGGTGAGCTGGGGCTGGACGGGCGGATCGCGCCGGTGCCGGGCGTGCTGCTGGCGGCGCTGCATGCCGCCGAACAGGGGCTTGGCCTGATCTGCCCGGCCGCGCAGGGCAGCGAGGCGGCATGGGCCGGGCGCACGGCGGTGGTCGCCGCGCCCGATCTGATCGCGCTCGTCAACCATCTGCGCGGCACCAGCCCGCTGTCGCCCCCGCCGCCCGGGCTTGCCGAACCGCCCCGGCCGGGGCCGGACCTGCGCCAGGTCAAGGGCCAGGAAAGCGCGCGCCGGGCACTCGAGATCGCGGCGGCAGGCGGGCATAATCTGCTGATGATCGGCCCGCCGGGCGCGGGCAAATCGCTGATGGCGGCCTGCCTGCCCGGCATCTTGCCCGAACTGACCGCGACCGAGGCGCTGGAGGCGTCGATGGTCGCAAGCGTTGCCGGGACGCTCGATGGCGGCCGCATCGCGCGCAGCCGCCCGTTCCGCGCGCCGCATCATTCCGCGTCGATGGCGGCCCTGGTCGGCGGCGGGCTCAAGGCCCGGCCCGGCGAGGTCAGCCTGGCGCATCTGGGCGTGCTGTTTCTGGACGAGCTGCCCGAGTTTCAGCGCGCGGTGCTCGATTCGCTGCGCCAGCCGCTCGAAACCGGCACGGTGATGGTCGCGCGCGCCAATGCCCATGTCACCTATCCGGCGCGGGTGCAGCTGGTCGCGGCGATGAACCCGTGCCGCTGCGGCCATCTGGGCGATCCGGCGCTGGCCTGTGCGCGCGCGCCGCGCTGCGCGGCCGATTATCAGGCGCGCGTCTCCGGCCCGCTGCTCGACCGCATCGACCTGCATGTCGAGGTTGCAGCACTGAGCGCGGCCGATCTGGTGCTGCCCGCCCCGGCGGAAGGATCGGCAGAGGTGGCGGCGCGGGTCAGGGCGGCGCGCGACGTGCAGACCGCACGCTACCGCGATGCCGGCATCCGCACCAATGCCGAGGCCGATGGCGACTGGCTGGACAATGCGGCGCGGCCCGACGAGGCCGGGCGGGCGCTGCTCGCCCAGGCGGCGGCGACGATGCACATGTCGGCGCGCGGCTATGGCCGGGTGCTGCGCGTCGCGCGCACCATCGCCGATCTTGCCGGGGCGGAGACGGTCGGCCGCAGCCATGTCGCCGAGGCGCTCAGCTATCGCCGCCAGCCGCCGCGCAACTGACCCCGGCTGCAAAAAAAGGCGGCGGGAGCCATCGCCCCCGCCGCCCTTTTGGTGTCGGTGCCGGCGATCAGTTCAGCGCGGCATGGACGGTCGCGACCGCCGTCATCACCGCGCCGATGCGCGCCGCCGCCTGGATCGTCTCGGCATTGACGCCGTGCTGGCGCAGCACCTTTTCATGGCTGTCGATGCACATGCCGCAGCCATTCTGGGCCGACACGGCAAGGCTGAACAGCTCGAAATCGGCCTTGTCGATGCCCGGATTGGCGATGACGTTCATGCGCAGCTTGGCCGGCATCGTCTGATATTCGTGGTTCGAGGCGAGGTGGGTGAAGCGGTAATAGACATTGTTCATCGCCATCACCGCGGCGGCCGCACGCGCGCCATTGGCGGCTTCGGGGCTGAGCTTGCCTTCGATCTCCGCCTCGACCGCGACGACGATCGGGCGATAGCCGGTGCCGTGCGCGGTCGCGAGCAGCAGGCCATATTTGCGCTGGTCGCCCAGCAGCTGGTCGTTGAGGATCGAGCTGATGTTCAGCCGCAGATCCTTGGCGAAATCGGGCAGCGTGTCGGCAAATTCCTTGAGCGACATGGTCGGTTTCCTTGTCGGGAGTGAGGGGGATCGGGGAGCCAAAAAGCGTGCGCGGCGCGGCGCGCAGGGCGGCAGCCGGTCGGGGCACGATCGCCGCATGCCGGCGGAGGAGCCGGAAAGAAACAATGCGAGAGAGGAAGTGGCCGGGCGCAGCGGAAGGGGGGGAGGCGCTGCGCCCGGCCGGGCCGGGGCTTAGGCCGCCGGCTTGAGCACGTCCTCGCCCTTGCTCCAGTTGCACGGGCAGAGTTCATCGGTCTGGAGCGCATCGAGCACGCGCAGGGTTTCCTGCGGGTTGCGGCCGACGTTCAGGCCGTTCACCGTCACGTGCTGGATCACATTGTCCGGATCGATGATGAAGGTGGCGCGGAACGCGACATGCTCATTCTTGTCGAGGATGCCGAGCGCGCCGGCCAGCTGGGCGCCATTGTCGGCGATCCAGGGGAAATCGGCTTCGGCCAGTTCGGCGTCCGAACGGCGCCACGCGAAATGGACATGGGCGGTGTCGGTCGACGCGCCGATCAGCACGGCGTCACGGTCGGCGAACTCGCCCTTCAGCTTGCCATAGCCGACGATTTCGGTCGGGCAGACAAAGGTGAAGTCCTTGGGCCAGTAGAACAGCACCTTCCACTTGCCGCCGGTGTCGGCGAGGTTGATCGTTTCGCCGGCCGGCAGGGCCGAGGTGCCTTGCTGCACGGGCAGGGTGAGTTCGGGAAGCTTGTCGCCGACGGTGAGCATGGTGCGTTCCTTAAGCTGAGGCCCGTGGCCGGGCCCGGATGAAAAACCTGGCCGGAGCAGCGACTCGTTGCCCGGCACCGGCCCCGAATAGCGCTCTGGAAATCATCGATCAAATAGATTATTCCTGATCCATTGATCGACAGAGGCGATAAAGAATGACGGTCTTCCTGCCGACCATCAAGCAGCTGCAATATCTGGTGGCGCTGCACGACCATGGCCATTTCGGGCGGGCGGCGGACGCCTGTTTCGTCACCCAGTCGACGCTGTCGGCGGGGCTGCGCGAGCTCGAATCGCTGATCGGCATGACGCTGGTTGAACGCACGCGCCGCGTCGTCCGCTTCACCCCCACCGGCGATCGCATCGCGCAGAAAGCGCGGCGGGTGCTGCGCGAAGCCGAGGAGCTGGCCGATCTCGCCCGCGCGGCGGGCAAGCCGCTGTCGGGCGAAATGCGGATGAGCGTCATCCCCACCATCGCGCCGTTCCTGCTGCCGCGCATCCTGCCGCAGATCCGCGCCGAACGGCCCGAGCTGCGCCTGTTCCTGCGCGAGGAGCCGAGCGCGGCGGCCTGCGAATCGCTGCACCGGGGCACTGCCGATTGCGTGCTGCTGGCCCTGCCCTTTGCCTGTGGCGAGGTGGAGGCCGAGCCGCTGTTCGACGACCGGCTGTTCATCGCCTATCCCGGCGGCGGCGGCGAGCTGCCGGCGCAGATCGCGCCCGACGCCATCGATCCCGACGAGCTGCTGCTGCTCGAAGACGGGCATTGCCTGCGCGACCATGCGCTTGCCGCCTGCAACCGGCCCGAACTGCGCGCCCAGGCGACGATGCTCGGCACGTCGCTGCACACGCTCGTCCAGATGGTCGACAACGGCCTGGGGGTGACGATGCTGCCCGAAATGGCGATCGAGGCGGGGATTCTCGACCATACCCGCGTCATCGCCCGGCCGCTCGATTCCAGCCATGCGTCGCGCAAGATCGCGCTGCTGTGGCGCAAGGGCAGCCCGCGCGACCGCGATTTCCACCTGCTCGCCGATCTGCTGCGCGCCGCCGGTCAGTCCCAGCGCGCGGCGGCCTGATCGTCGCCGGCGCGCGGCTCCACCCAGCGCGTCGTGCCATCGGCGAGCAGCTCGCGTTTCCAGAATGGCGCGCCGGTCTTCAGCCGGTCGATCAGGAACGCGCACGCATCAAGCGCGGCATGGCGGTGGCGGGCGGCGGCGGCGGCGATCATGATGCGCTCGCCCACCGGCACCGCGCCGATGCGGTGGCGGATGACGACCCCCGACAGGGCGAAGCGCGCCATCGCCTCCCCGGCCAGCCGGGCGAGCGCCGCCTCGGTCATGCCCGGATAATGTTCGAGGACGAGCGCGGTGACGCCGTCATCGGCGCGGGCGATGCCGGCAAAGCTGGCCACCGCCCCCGCCCCCAGCCGGTCGAGCGGAGCGAGCGCGACCCCGGCGTCGAACGGCCCGTCGCTGAGCGCAGTGTCGATCATCCGCCGGTCATTGGCGGGAAAAACGCGATTTCCGCCGCCCCGTCCGCCAGCGCACCGAGCGGCGCGTCGAGCGGCACCACCTGCTGGTCTACAGCCGCGCGGATGCGCGTCCGGTCGGCAAAGGCCGCGGCATGGCCCGGCCCGCTCTGTGCCAGCCAGTCGATCAGCGCGTTCAGGTCCGCGAGGCCGGGGGGCAGGTCGCGCCATTCTTCGGCCAGGCCGATCCGTTCCCGGACCCAGGCAAAATAAAGCAGCTTTGCCAAAGCCCTAGTCCATATGCCTGATGCCGACGCGCAGATAATCCCACCCCGTCACCAGCGTCAGCGCCGCAGCGGCCCACAGGCTCGCCAGCCCGGCGGTGAAGATCAGCGGACTGTCCGGCACCGCGCCCGACAGGATCAGCGCGCCCAGCGCCACCATCTGGAACGCGGTCTTCCATTTGGCGAGCCGGCTGACCGGCACCGACACGCTCAGCTGCGCCAGAAACTCGCGCAGGCCCGACACGGCGATTTCGCGCAGCAGGATGATGAGCGCGGGGATGACGTGCCAGCCATGGACGATGGCATGCCCCTCCGCCCCCGCCCCGGTCGACAGCAGCATCACGATCACCGCCGCGACCATGATCTTGTCGGCAATCGGATCGAGAAAGATGCCGAGCTTGGACACCGTGCCCTGCGCGCGCGCCAGATAGCCGTCGAGATAATCGGTGACGCCGACCACGCAGTAGAGCGCAAAGGCGAGCGCAAAGCCCAGCCGCCAGGCCGGATACCAGAGCAGGAAGACAAGAAACGGCACCGCGAAGATGCGCGACAGCGTCAGCAGATTGGGCAGGGTCAGCATCACGCCACCGCTTAGCCCAGCCGCGCCCGACATTGAAGCCGGAGGAAGCGGGGAAGCCGCAGGAAGAGGCACCGCCGCTCCGTCCGTCCATCGCCCTTTCCCAACCCGCCCTGACCGGCTAGAGCCGCGGCGGGCAGCAACGGGGCCGACCACGGGATCATGCAAAGTTCGATGGGGCTTCTCAAGCGGCGGCGCTTCCTGCCGCTGTTCGTCACCCAGTTTCTCGGGGCGTTCAACGACAATCTGTTCAAGAACGCGATGGTGCTGTTCGCGGTCTACAACGTCTATTCGGATCCCAAGCAGGAAACCTGGTTTTCGGGGCTGGCGACCGGGCTGTTCATCCTGCCCTTCTTCCTGCTGTCGGCAACGTCGGGCCAGCTGGCTGACGCGACCGACAAGGCGCGCATCATCCGGCTGGTCAAGCTGGCCGAAATCCTGATCATGGCCGTGGGCGCGATCGGGCTGCTGCTGCCGTCAATCCCGCTGATGCTGGCCGCCCTGCTGGCGATGGGCGTGCATTCGACCTTTTTCGGGCCGATCAAATACGCGATCCTGCCCCAGCATCTGGAACGGGACGAGGTGCTGGCCGGCACCGGGCTGGTCGAGGCGGGCACCTATATCTCGATCCTTGCCGGCACGATCATCGCCGGCGTCATCCCGGTCAAGGCGGCGGCGGCGATGGTCGTGATCGTCGCGGTGCTCGGCTATCTGGCCGGGCGGCAGGTGCCGCCTGCCCCGCCGACCGGGGAGCTGGATCATGTCGACCATAATCCGCTGACCGCATCCTACCGGCTGGTCGCATCGACGATGCACATCCGCAAACTGTTCCTCGCGATCCTGTCGATCAGCTTTTTCTGGATGATCGGCGCGGTGCTGTTCGTGCAATTCCCGCCGCTCGTCAAAAACGTGCTGACCGCGGACAAGGCGGTGGCCAGCCTGTTCCTCGCCGTCTTCTCGGTCGGCGTCGCCATCGGCTCGGTGATCATCAACCGGCTGCTCAAGGGCGAGGTGTCGGCGCGCTATTCGCCCCCGGCGGTGATCGTGATGGGCGGGTTCGTGCTCGCTTTCTATCTGATCGCGCGCAGCTGGGTGCCCGACGGGCGCGATCTGTATGACGTGATGGAGTTCATCGCCCATCCCGGCGCGCCCGCGCTGCTCGGCGCGCTGCTGGGGGTCGCGATCGCGGGCGGAGTGTTCGTCGTGCCGCTCTATGCGTTCCTCACCACCACCGTGTCGCAGGGCGAGACGGCGCGCACGGTTGCCGCCAACAACATCGTCAACTCGGGCGCGATGGTGATCGGATCGGTCTGCGCGCTGGGGCTGAGCTTTATCGGCGTGTCGGCGGTCGACCAGTTCCTGATGACGGCGGGCATGTGCCTGATCTCCGCCGCGCTCGCCTGGCAGCTGCATAAGGCCTGCGACTGAACCGAGCCTCCGCGCAACGGGCCGACGATCAGGCGATGAAGCTGTAGATCGCCACGAAAAAGGCGGTGAAGCTGAGCGCGAACAGCCGCAGATCGTTGCGGTCGTCGGGCAGCGCCTCGATCAGCGCGGTGGCGGGACGCGGCAGCCGGCGGCGAAACGGATGGCCGGCACCTTCATTGGTCAGGACAAGTCTGCGTTTCATGGGCGAGAGGTTAACGCGCCGTTTACGATTCCGTCTCGCACCGAATATGGTTAACGCCGTCCCGAAAACGGACGGCAATGCAACCGGTTCGCGCGCAGCGCCCCGCGGCGTGCATATGGGGGAAAGAGGACGCGGATGGGCAAGCTTTCAGGCATCAAGGTGGTCGACCTGACCCAGTTCCTGCCCGGCCCGATGCTGACCCTGATGATGGCCGATCAGGGGGCCGATGTCGTCAAGATCGAACCGCCGGGCGGCGATCCCGCGCGCACCCAGGCACCGATGGACGGCGACCAGTCGGTCTGGTTCCGCTCGCTCAACCGCGGCAAGACCAGCATGACGCTCGACCTGAAAAGCGCCGCCGGGCGGGCAAGGCTGTGGGACGAACTGGCCGATGCCGATGTGCTGGTCGAAGGGTTCCGGCCCGGCGTGATGGCGCGGCTGGGCTTTGACTATGCAGCGGTCGCCGCCCGCCATCCCGGCATCGTCTATTGCTCGGTCACCGCCTTTGGCCAGCATGGGCCGCTGGCCGATCATCCGGCGCACGACATGGCGGTGCAGGCGCTGGCGGGATTTCTGTCGGTCAATGACGGGCCGGACGGGACGCCGGTGGTGCCGGGTGTCGCGGCATCGGATGTCGCCGCCGGGCTGACCGGGCTGGCGGGCGTGCTGATGGCGCTGATCGGCCGGCAGCGGACCGGGCGCGGCGATTATCTGGACATTGCGATGTTCGACAGCCTGCTGCCCTGGTGCGCGCACACAGCGGGCGGGGCGATCATCGGCGGCCCTGCCCCGCGCTCGGCCGAACAGCGTTCGCTGGGCGGGGCGGCATTCTACCAGATCTACCGCACCGCCTGTGGCCGCCATGTCGCGCTGGGCGGGCGCGAGGAAAAGTTCGTGCGCAATCTGCTGGGCGCGCTCGGGCGGCCCGACCTGATCGACGCCGCGCTCGGCCCGGCGGGCGCGGGGCAGGAACCGGTGCGCGCGTTTCTGGCCGCGACCTTTGCCGCGCATGACCGCGATCACTGGATCCGGTGGTTTGCCGACAAGGATGTCGCCTTCGCCCCGGTGCTCGATTTCCGCGAGGCGCTCGACCAGCCGCATGTCGCGGGGCGCGGATTGCTGGTCGAAGCGGGCGGCGGCCGCCAGATCGGCCCGGCGATCCGCTTTGCCGACAGCGGCCCGCCCGACCGGCCGGCCCCGCCGCTCGGCCCGGTCAATGGCGGGGAGGCACTGTGATGCTGAGGCTCGTGATCGACGGTCCCTGTGCCGAACTGCGGATCGACCGGCCGGAACGGCGCGGCGCGTTCGATCTGGCGATGTGGCGGGCGCTGCCCGGCCTGCTTGCCGAGGCGGCGGCGACGCCCGGGGTCAGGCTGCTCCTCCTGCGCTCCGCCGTGCCGGGGATGTTTTCGGCCGGGGCCGACATTGCCGAGCTGCTTGCCCGCTCGGGCGATCCGGCGTGGCGGGCGGACAATCAGGCAGCGCTGTTCGCCGCCCAGCACGCGCTGACGCGCACGCCGCTACCCAGCATCGCCTTTGTCGATGGCGACTGTATCGGCGGCGGCTGCGGGCTGGCGCTGGCCTGCGACCTGCGGGTGGCGACGCCGCGCGCGCGCTTCGGCATCACCCCGGCGCGGCTGGGCCTTGTCTATCCGTTTCACGACACCAAGCTGCTGGTCGATCTGGTCGGCCCGGCGCGGGCCAAGCGGCTGCTGTTCACCGGCCAGCTGATCGACGCGGCGGCGGCGGAGCGGATCGGCCTTGTCGATCTGGTCGCCGACACGCCCGACGCGCTGACCGCGCCGATCCTCGCCGCCTCGCCGCACAGCGTGCGCGAGGCCAAGGCGATGGTGCGCCGGGTGCTGGACGGCCAGGTGGACGAGGATGCGGCGACCGGCGCGATCTTTGCTGAGGCCTTCACCCTGCCCGATTTCGCCGAGGGCACCGCCGCCTTTGCCCAGAAACGCCCGCCGCGCTTCACCTCAAACGGCTGAAGCGTCCTCCCGGTCAGGGGATCAGCAGGGTCGATCCGCTGGTGCGCCGCGCCTCAAGGTCGCGGTGCGCGGTCACGACATCGGCAAGGGCATAACGCTGGCCGATGGTCACGCTGACGCGGCCGCTGCCGATCATCTCCCACAGCCGGGCGACGCCGGCCGCGCGCTCGTCCGGCGCGGCATAATAGTCGAACAGCGTCGGCCGGGTGACGAACAGCGATCCGGCGCGGGCCAGCACGCCCAGATCGACGCCGCTGACCGGGCCGGAGGCGTTGCCGAAGCTGACGATCAGCCCGCGCCGCCCGGTCGCCGCCAGCGACAGCGCCCAGCTGGCCGCGCCGACCCCGTCAAAGCTCACCCGCACCCCGGCCCCGCCGGTCAGCGCCCGCACCTGCCGCGCGGCATCGGGATCATCGGCCAGCAGCATGTGATCGGCCCCCGCCGCGGTCGCGGCCGCGCATTTGGCCGCACTCGACGCGGTGCCGATCACGGTCGCGCCCAGCGCCTTCAGCCACTGGGTCAGGATCAGCCCGACGCCGCCCGCCGCGGCATGGACGAGCACGGCATCGCCCGGCGCGATTTCAGCCGCCCGTTCGGCCAGAAACTCGGCGGTGCAGCCCTTGAGCAGGGCCGCCGCCGCGACATCGTCGCTGATCCCCGCGGGCACGCGGAACAGGCTGGCGGCGGGCACGTTGCGCGCCGCCGCATAGGCCCCGCGCGCCGGGCCGAAGGTCGCCACCCGGTCGCCGGGTGCCAGCCCCTCCGCCCCCGGCCCGACCGCCTCGACCAGCCCGGCCGCCTCCATTCCCAGCCCGCCGGGCAGATCGACCGGATAAAGGCCGGAGCGGTGATAGGTGTCGATATAGTTGAGCCCGATTGCGGTGTTGCGCATCCGGACCTCGCCCGGCCCCGGCGGCGGCAGCGGCGCATCGACCAGCGCCATCACTTCCGGCCCGCCCGTCCGTTCGATCACCACCGTCTGCGCCATCGCTTTCCCCCGCATCTGCCCGCACGGCCGCCCAGGGCCGTGCGATTGCAACCGGATCGGTTCTGACATGGCTGGACAATAATCGGAAGCTTGGCGACAACCCCGAAATGGCCACCAACATCAAGGATGTGTCGCGCGTCGCCGGCGTGTCGATCAAGACGGTGTCGCGGGTGCTCAACAATGAGCGCTATGTGCGGCCCGCGACGCGCGCCAAGGTCGAGGAGGCGATGGCCATGCTCGGCTTCCGGCCCAGCGCCGCCGCCCGCGCGCTGGCCGGCGGGCGGTCGTTCCAGATCGCGCTGATGTGCAGCAATCCGGGGCCTTATTATCTCCACGGGCTGATCGCCGGGCTGCGCGGCCGCTGCGCCGCCGAAGGCGTGCGGCTGATCGTCCATGCCTATGACATCGAAGGCACCGAGCTTGGCGACGATGTCCGCGACATGCTGCGCCAGCTCAGCCCCGACGGGGTGATCCTGACGCCGCCCATCGCCGATCTCGAACCGGTGCTCGACGCGCTGGAGGCGGCGAACACCCCCTATGTGCGCATCTCGCCGGGCATCGCGCCGGAGCGCAGCGCGGCGGTTGCCATCGACAATGAAGCGGCGGCGCGCGCGGTGACGGCCATGATGATCGGGCTTGGCCATCGCCGGATCGGCTTTGTCGTCGGCCACCGCAGCTATGCGGTCAGCAACCAGCGGCTGGCCGGCTATCTCGATGCGCTGCGCGATGCCGGGCTGGGGGTCGATCTGGAACTGGTGCAGCAGGGCTGGTTCGACTTCGCCTCGGGTCAGGCGGCGGCCGACCGGCTGCTCGACCTGCGCGACCCGCCGACCGCGATCTTCGCCTCGAGCGACGACATGGCGGCGGGCGTGCTGGCGGCCGCGCACCGGCGGCGGATGGCGGTGCCGGGCGACCTGTCCATCGCCGGGTTCGACGACACCGATCTGGCGCGATCGGTCTGGCCGCCGCTCACCACGGTCCGCCAGCCCATCGCCGTGCTTGCCGAACGGGCCGCAGAGCTGCTGTTCGACCGCGCCGAGCCGGGACTGAGGCTGGTGCCTTACGAGCTGGTGCGGCGCGAAACCGTCGCCGCGCCCGGCGCTTGCCCTGAGGCCTGACAACGCTATCCTCTGCATCCGATAAAGAGGATGCCCTGATGACCGACCCCCTGGCCGCGCGGCGCTGGCTGCTGATCGCGCTGATCTTCGTCGCGATCGCGCTGAACTATGTCGACCGGCAGGTGCTCGCGCTGCTCAAGCCCACGCTCGAGGCAGCATTTTCCTGGTCGAACCGCGATTATGCGCTGCTCGGCTCGGCCTTTCAGGTGACGGCGGCGATCTCGTTCCTGTTCGTCGGCTATATCGTCGACCGGTTCGGCGTGCGCCGCGCGCTTGGCTGGGGCGTGGCGCTGTGGAGCCTTGCCGGCATCGCCCATGCCTTTTCAACCAGCGTCGGCCAGTTCGTCGCCGCGCGCATCGCGCTGGCCGCGGCGGAGACGGTCGGCACGCCGGCCGCGGTCAAATCGGCCGCCGTCTATCTGCCACTTCGCCAGCGGTCGCTGGCGCTCGGCCTTGGCAACACCGCGCCCAATATCGGCGCGATCCTGACCCCGCTGATGATCCCGCCGCTCGCGCTCGCCTTTGGCTGGCAGGCGGCGTTCATCGTCACCGGCGCGCTCGGCTTTGTCTGGCTGATCTTCTGGATCGGCGGCACGCGCGGCCTGACCCCGGTCGCCGATCAGGGCGCGGCCGAAGGCGCGCGGGTGCCGCTGGGCGAACTGATCCGCGACCGGCGCAGCTGGGCGATCATCGGCGCGAAGTTCTTCAGCGATCTGTGCTGGTTCTTCCTGCTGTTCTGGATCCCCGATTTCTTCGGCCGCCAATTCGGGATGAGCCAGGGGACGCTGGGCGGCCCGGTGGCCCTGATCTACAGCCTGGCAGCCCTTGGTGCCCTGTCATCGGGGCTGCTGTTCCCCCGGCTGGTCGCGCGCGGCTTGAGCGTCAATCGCGCGCGCAAAAGCTCGATGCTGTTCTATGCGCTGATGATCCTGCCGATGCCGCTTGCGATCCTCGCCCCCGGGCCATGGGTGGCGGCGTTCGTGATCGGCATCGCGCTGTTCGCGCATCAGGGCTTTTCAACCAATGTGTTCGGGCTGGCCGCCGACGCGATCCCGGCCGGGCGGGTGGCGACCGTAATCGGCGCGGGCGCGGTGGCGGGCAATCTGTCGGGCGCGGGAATGATCGAGCTGGCGGGGTGGAGCATCGATAATGGCCTTGGCTATTGGCCGATGTTCGCGGTGTGCTCGAGCGCCTATCTGATCGCCACCCTGTGGGTGCATCTGCTGGTCCCGGTGATCCGCCCGGCGCAGGGCTGATTTCCGGATACAGGCATCCGCGATTTAATGTGAACAATCGACGATCGTCATGATTTCGTAGGAAAATGGCAGCGCCCTCGTCATGTCGGCGCTGCAACGGCGGCGCGCAGTCAATCCTTTTTGGGGGAAGAACAAAATGCGCGCGACCCTTCAGTCCGCCTTGCTGGCGGGCACCATCCTTGCGTCCTTCACCGGTGTGCCGGCCATGGCCGCCCCGGTCGATCCGGCGGCCCCCGCCGACGCGCCGGCAGAAACGGCCGCCGCCGGTGACGATCAGGGCCTGGGCGACATCATCGTCACCGCGCAGAAGATCGAACAGCGGCTGACCGATGTGCCGATCACGATTTCGGCGGTGTCGGGCCAGCGCATCCGCGATCTGGGCGTCACCGATCTCGACGAGCTGTCCAACTATATCCCCGGCCTCAACATCCAGGAACAGAGCGCCAACAATCCGGGCATTGTCATTCGCGGCATCACCTCGGACAGCGGCTCGGCGCAGCAGGGCCCGCGCGTCACGCTCTATTACAATGGCGTCGACATCTCGCGCTCGCGCGGCTCCTATCAGGGCATTTACGATCTGGAGCGTGTCGAGGTGGTGAAGGGGCCGCAGGCGACCCTGTTCGGCACCGCCTCGGCGATCGGCGCGATCAGCCTCACCTCGGCGCGCCCGCGCGAGGGCATCGAGGGGATGCTGAGCATCGGCTATGGCAATTTCGACCAGAAGCAGGTGTCGGGCTATTTCAACGCCGGCAATGGCAAGATCGGCGGCCGCGTCGCCTTTGAATGGCGCAAGCGCGACGGCTATGTCGAAAATCTCGCGCCCAATCAGGACGATCTCTACGCGCAGGACAATCTGGGCGTGCGCGGCTCGATCCGCTTCACCCCCAGCGACGTGCTGACCATCGACCTGATCGGCACCTATGACCGGCAGCGCAACAGCGGCACGCCGTTCATCTCGCGCGCGCTGCCGACGACCGACGGGCCGGGCAATCCGTTCGGCCGCGCGTTCCTGGGCGGCTCGCCAGTCTCCGGCCAGGTGCTGGGCAAGGACAAGCTCGGGCTGGACCGCAATGTCTATGACCTCAATCTGAGCGCGACCTATGAGCTGTCGGACGATTGGTCGCTGACCACCGTCAACGGCTATCGCCAGTTCGACAGCCTTGAAGTGTTCGACGCCGACGGCTCGGCCGCCTGGTATCTCGAGTTTGCCGAGGAAGCGCGCGGCTGGCAGTTCAACCATGAACTGCGCCTGTCCTATACCAGCGACACGTTCCGCGGCTTTGCCGGGTGGAATTACTTCCATGAAGACGGCAGCCAGCGTGTTCCCTTCTCGGCCGAAGAAGGCACCTATCTGCAGTGCGCGGCGCGGCTGGTGCCGGGCCTGCCCTGCATCGCGCCCAATGGCACGGTGACGGCAGCGCAGGCGACGTCGATCCTGACCGGCGGTGCGTTCACGCGCATCCCCTACAGCTCTGTGTTCGAGAATCGCGGCCGCAACGATCAATATTCGCTGTTCGCCGATGCGACCTTCATCCCCACCCCGGCGCTCGAAATCACCGCCGGGCTGCGCTATCTGTTCGAACGCCGCCGCTCGGGCTATCTGTCGGTCGTTCCCAACTCCGTCATCAGCCGCGCGCCGCTCATCCCCGGCCAGATCAACACCGGCGGGCAGGAGTTTTCGGCCAAGGACAGCTTCGACGCCTGGCTGCCGCGCGTGAACGTGCTTTACCGCGTCAGCCCGGAGATCAACCTGTTCGCAACCGTGTCCAAGGGCCGGCGCTCGCCGGTTCTGCAGGTCGATGCGCAGCGCGTCGCCGGGGTCGTGCAGCGGCGGCTGCAGAATGTGTCGGAAGAAACCGTCTGGAACTATGAAGCCGGGATCAAGGGTTCGGCCGGCATCTTCTCCGGCGCGCTCGGCGTCTATCTGCAGGAATATCAGGACTTCCAGGTCTCGATCACCGAAAACGGCGTGAACATCACGCGCAGCGCCGGCAATGCGAGCAATCTGGGTGTCGAGCTTGAACTGCAGGCACGGCCGACCAGCTGGCTGACCCTGTTCGGCAATGTCGGCTATATCGATGGCGGGATCGACAATGATCCGGCCAATGGCCGCTTCGCGGGCAACCGCTTCCGCCTCCAGCCCGAATGGCAGGGTGCGGCCGGCTTCACCATCGACGCGCCGATCGCCGAAGGCACGCGCTTCTTCCTGACGCCGAGCGTGACCTATCGCAGCCGCATCTTCTTTGAACTGCCGAACAACCCGGCAATCTCGCAGGGGGCGGTGACGCTGATCAACGCGCGCGGCGGCGTCAGCTTTGCCGACAAGCGTTATGAGGTGGCGGTGTTCATCCGCAACGCGGCCAACAAGGACTATCTGCTCGACGCCGGCAATACCGGTGGCGGGTTCGGCATCCCGACCTTCATCCCGGCCGAACCGCGCTTCTACGGCATTCAGGCCACGGCGCGCTTCTGAGCGCCCGGCCGGGGGTGTGCCGGACAGCGCATCCCCGGTCCGGCACCTGCCCGGTTTGACGCCGGACCGTTCCCCGCTATGCCCTTCGGCAAAGGGGAGGAATGACACGGTGACAAACAGGTTTCTTGCATTTTTCGGGCCGGCGGCCGTGGCTGCCGGCCTTGTCATGTCGGCGCCCGCAGCAGCGGCCGGCGCGGCCCGGACGCCCTATCCGCCGGTGTTGCCGCTGCGCGATCAGGCGACGATCATCAATGGCTGGCTGAAGGAACGGCTCGACACCGTGGTGCCGCGCATCATGCGCGAACGCGGCGTCGACATGTGGGTGCTGGTGGCGCGCGAGAATTTCGAGGAGCCGGTCGTCGCCACCATGCTCGACGCCGAAAGCATGGCGGCGCGGCGGCGGACGATCCTGATCTTCTTCGATCCCGGTCAGGGCAAGCCGGTCGAGCGGCTGACGGTCAGCCGCTACGGGCTGGGCGGGCTGTTCGAGGCGGCGTGGTCGCCCGAGACCCAGCCCGACCAATGGCGGCGGCTGGCCGAGCTGATCGCCGAGCGGTCGCCGCGCCGCATCGCCATCAACTCCTCGCCAACCACCGCTTATGCCGATGGCATGACGCTGAGCGCGCATGACGAGATGATGGCCGCCCTGCCCCCGGCGCTCAGGGCGCGGGTGGTGCGCGACGAGGTGCTGGCGGTGCGCTGGCTGGAAACGCGTATCCCGGCCGAGGTCGAACGCTATCGGGAGGTGGTGCGGCTGGCCCATGCGATCATCGGCGAAGGGCTGTCGGACAAGGTCGTCACCCCCGGCGTCACCCGCGCCAGCGATCTGGTGTGGTGGTACCGCGAAAAGATCCGCGCGCTCGGGGTCGACACCTGGTTCCAGCCCTCGGTCGGCATCAACCGGCGCGGCACGCCGGGGATGCTGTCGGGCGATACGGTGATCCAGCCCGGCGACATGATCTGGACCGATTTCGGCATCACCTATTTGCGGCTGGCGACCGATACCCAGCAAAATGCCTATGTGCTGCGCCCCGGCGAGACCGACGCGCCCAAGGGGCTGCGCGACGGGCTGGCGGCGAGCAACCGGGTGCAGGATGCGCTGACCAGCGCCTTTAAGACCGGGATCAGCGGCAACACGGTGCTGGCCCGCGCCCGCGCCGCCGCCATCGCCGCGGGGCTTGAACCCAGCATCTATTCGCACCCGATCGGCTATCACGGCCATGCCGCCGGCCCGTCGATCGGTTTCTGGGACAATCAGAAGCCCGATCCGCGCGGCGACGGCCCGGTCAATGCCGACACCGCCTGGTCGATCGAGCTG
>DBAW01000078.1:0-141 GCA_002291855.1 Sphingomonas sp. UBA1000 | reverse complement strand
CACCGCCTGGTCGATCGAGCTGAGCGCCACCCACAAGGTGCCCGAATGGGACAATCAGCCGGTCGGGTTCCGCACCGAGGAGGATGCGTTTTTCGATGGCCGGACGGTCAGCTATCTCGATGGCCGGCAGACCGCTTATTA
>DBAW01000159.1 GCA_002291855.1 Sphingomonas sp. UBA1000 | reverse complement strand
GGGGGTGCGGGCCGGTGCCGTTCTTCCCGGTCAACAACACCCGGTGCCGCGCTCGCGCCGTGAGGCGCGCGACAATCAACCCGCCTGCACCCAGCGTCCATCACCGTCCTGCCGCCAGAACCGGCGTTCGGCATCGGGCGTGGCGGCAAGGCCGCGCCACGCCGCGCGCGCCGCGTCGATCGCGGCATCGTCGAACAGGTGAAAGGCGCGCGCAAAGCCGAGCGCGGCGTCGCGCCACTGGCCGTCGATCAGCGCGACATGATCGGCGCGGTTGCGCGGTTCCGCCTCGGCGGCGATCAGCACCGGCTGGGCGGCATCGTCACCGGCACCTGCCTGGGCATGGGGCAGGAAGCTGTCGGGCGCATAGGTCCACAGCGCCCGGTCGATCAGCGCGCGCTGGGCCGGATCGGCGCTGACGATCAGCAGCCGCCCGCCCCCAGCCAGCACCCGCTCGGCGATGCGCGGCAGCACGGCGGCGACCGGGCTGGCCTGAAGATGATAGAAATCGATCTTCATGCCCGTCCCCGCCGCGCCGATCACCGCTGTTGCCGTCACCCTTCGTGCCGGGCGACGAACCGGTCGAGCAGGCGGACGCCGAACCCGGTCGCCCCCTTGTCCCACACCGCGCCGGGCTTGTCGGCCCAGACCATGCCGGCAATGTCGAGATGCGCCCAGCGCACGCCATCGTCGATGAAACGCTGGAGGAACTGGGCGGCGGTGATCGATCCCGCACCGCGCGGGCCGATATTCTTCATGTCGGCAATCGGGCTGTCGATCAGCTTGTTATACGCCTCCGACAGCGGGAAGCGCCACAGCGGGTCGCCCGCCTCGCGCCCGGCGGCGAGCAGTGCGTCGGCAAGCCCGTCGTCATTGGCGAACAGCCCGGCATGTTCGTTGCCGAGCGAGATGATCATCGCGCCGGTCAGCGTCGCCAGATCGACGATGGTGCGCGGCTTGTGGGTGCGCTGCACCCAGGTCAGCACATCAGCGAGCACCAGCCGCCCTTCGGCATCGGTGTTCAGGATCTCGATGGTCTGGCCCGACATGCTGCGGACGATATCGCCCGGCCGCTGGGCATTGCCGTCGGGCATGTTCTCGACCAGCCCGACTACGCCGACGACATGCGCGCGCGCCCGGCGCAGCGCCAGCG
Source organism: Sphingomonas sp. UBA1000 (assembly GCA_002291855.1). Lineage (GTDB taxonomy): Bacteria > Pseudomonadota > Alphaproteobacteria > Sphingomonadales > Sphingomonadaceae > Sphingomonas_B. Next base: position 6,658 of record DBAW01000159.1, on the reverse strand, counting down.
TCTTCATCGCCCCGGCGACCGCCCCGGCCCCGCCCATGTCCCATTTCATGTCTTCCATGCCCGGGCCGGGCTTGAGCGACAGGCCGCCCGAATCGAAGGTCACGCCCTTGCCGACAAGCGCGATCGGCTCGGCCACCGTGCCGCCGGTCCCGTCCCAGCGCATCGCCAGCAGCCGCGCGCCGCGCGCCGACCCCTGATTGACGCCGAGCAGCGCGTGCATGCCGAGCGCGCGCATCTGATCATCGTCGAGCACGGTGATCTCGACGCCCAGATCGGCGAGGTGGCGGCAGCGTTCAACAAAGCTTTCGGGATAGATGACGTTGGGCGGCTCGCTCACCAGCTCACGGGTCAGCGCCATGCCGTCGACCACTGCCTGATGGCGCGGCCAGGCCGCCCCGTCGCCGATCACCACCAGCTCGTCGAGCGTCTTTTGCTGCTTGGCCGGCAGGCGGGTGCGGTAGGTGTCGATCCGCCAGCCGCGCAGCGCTGCCCCCGCGGCCAGCCGCGCAAGCTGTTCCGCGCCGGCGCTGATTCCCGCCGGATCGACGACCAGGGTGCGCGTGCCCGATGTCAGCAGCCGCGCGGCCAGGGCCCCGCCCGCTTTGTCGTAATCGGCCAGCTCACCGCGCCCGACCCCGACCAGCAGGATGCGGCGGACGCCGCCTTCATCGGCGAACAGCTCGGCCACGGCCCCGGCCTCGCCCTCGAATCGCTGGGCACGGGCGGCATCGCGCAGCAGCTGCGCATTGGCCGCCGACACCAGCCCCGCGCCCGGTTCCCCGCCCTGCGCCACCGGCAGCGCCAGATCATAATGTCCCTCGGGCCGGGCGGCGGCGAAACGAACCTGCATGTCTGTCCTTTCCATGGCTTCTCGCCCATCCCTGTAAAGCCAAACCCGCTGCGGAGGAAACCGGGCAGAACAGGGCTGCGGGCGACGGGCGGCCCCGGCGGATCGCCGGAACGATTTGCAGCCGCGCGTCATCGGTGAGATAGGCGCGGCAAATGACGATGCCAGTGTCAGGGGAACAGGCCGGCCGGATCGGGCGCGCCATGCTGATCGCGGCGGCCTGCGCCGCTGCGCCCGCGCTTGCCCAGGATCTGCAGGCCCCGGATCTGCAGGACCGCGCGCCCCCGGCCGATCCTGCGCCCGCCGACCCTGCACCCGCAGAGGGAGAGACCGTCACCTTCAGCGCCGAGACGCTGGAATATGACAATGACGCCGATATCGTGACGGTGACCGGCGATGTGCGGATGCTGAGCGCGGGCAACCGGCTGCGCGCCGAACGGGTGGTGTGGAACCGCCGCACCGGCACGGTCGCGGCGGAAGGCGCGGTCGCGCTGGCGACGCCCGAGGGCGACACCGCTTATGGCGATTCGGTGCAGCTGACCGAAACGCTGAAGGATGCGGTGATCCAGAATCTGCTGGTCGTGCTCAATGGCGGCGGGCGGCTGGCGGCGGCGAAGGGCAGCCGCGCCGACACCATCTACACGCTTGAAAACGCGGCTTACACCGGCTGCGCGGTGGTCGATTCGGATGGCTGCCCCAAAAATCCGAGCTGGAAGGTCAGCGCGGTCCGGGTGATTTACGACACCAAGCGCCAGCGCGTCTTTTATCGCGGTGCGCGGTTGAGCCTGTTCGGGCTGAGTTCGATCCCCCTGCCCGGCCTGTCCAACCCGGTCGGCAGCGGCGGCGGATCGGGGCTGCTGGTGCCCGATTTCCGCATCGGACGGGTGAACGGGGCGGAGTTCGCCCTGCCCTATTATCTGCGTCTGGCCCCGAACAAGGACCTGACGATCACCCCGCGCGTCTATACGAACGTGCTGCCGTCGATCGAGGCGCAATATCGCGCGCTGTCGTCCAAGGGCGCCTATCAGGTGAGCGCGATGGTGACCGAGAGCCGGCGCGAGCCGATCTCGATCAACCCGGCCGCCACGCCGTCGCAGCGCGACCTGCGCGGCTATCTGGACGCGACCGGGCGGTTCCAGCTCGACCCGCGCTGGAACCTGTCGGGATCGATCCGGCTGACCACCGACCGCACCTTCCTGCGCCGCTACAACATCAACCGCGACGACCGGCTGCGCTCGACCATCGAGGTGCAGCGCATCGCCGCCGACAGCTATTTCTCGGTCGCCGCCTGGGCGGTGCAGTCGCTGCGCGTCAACGATCCGCAGGGCCAGCAGCCCATCGCCCTACCGGTCGTCGATTATCGCCGCCGCCTGCCCGACGGGCTGATCGGCGGCCGGTTCGACATCCAGCTCAACTCCTTCGCGCTCACCCGCCCCGACGGGCAGGACACGCAGCGCGCCTTTGCCTCGGCGGCATGGACCCTCAGGCGGCTGACGCCCTGGGGCCAGGATGTCAGCTTCACCCTGTTCGGGCGCGGCGACGTCTATCACAGCGCCGAAAACCTGCTCACCGCGACCATTCCCTATCGCGGCGAGGCCGGGTTCCAGAGCCGCGCCATCGCGGCGGCGGCGATCGACATCAAATGGCCGCTGGTGGGCGCGGTCTGGGGCGGCAGCCAGCGTGTGACGCCGCGCATCCAGCTGGTCGCGACGCCGCGCATCCGCAACCTTGCTCTGCCCAACGAAGATGCCCGCGCCATCGAGCTGGAGGACAGCAACCTGTTCTCGCTCAACCGCTTTCCGGGCTATGACCGGTTCGAGGACGGCGCGCGCATCACCTATGGGCTTGATTATGGCCTGCATGTCGGCAGCTTCACCGTCGATGCCAATATCGGCCAGAGCTGGCGGCTGTCGAACCGGCCGGTGCTGTTCCCCGACGGGGTCGGCCTGTCGGGCAAGCTGTCGGACATTGTCGGTCGCACGCGGGTGCGCTGGCGCGAGTTCGTGTCGGTCACCCATCGCTACCGGCTGGACAAGGACAATTTCTCGATCCGCCGCAACGAACTGGATGCGACGATCGGCGGCCGGCAAAGCTATGTGCTGCTCGGCTATCTGCGGCTCAACCGCGACATCGATGCCAGCATCGAGGATCTGCGCGACCGCGAGGAGGTGCGCGCCGGCGGACGCGTGCAGATCAGCCGCTTCTGGTCGGCCTTCGGCTCGGCGATCATCGACCTGACCGACCGGACCGAGGATCCGCTGTCGGGGGCCGATGGCTTTACCCCGATCCGGCACCGGATCGGGGTCGCCTATGCCGATGACTGTCTGGAAGTCGGCCTGACCTGGCGGCGCGACTATCAGGATGCCGGCGACGCGCGGCGCGGCAACACATTCCTGTTGCGGCTGGCGCTCCGCAATCTGGGCCGCTAAGCCTCCATTCAGGCGCAACCGGGGATGATGCGGGACGACCGGCAATCGCCGGGCCGGCAGCACAGGACCGGGCCGGCGCATGACCGGCAGCTGAGGCCGCACTGCAAGGGATTCGGTTCCGACGTGACTTTCTTCTCGACTGGATTTTCGCCGCTGAAACCCGCCCGCATGCTCGGCGGCGTCGCCCTGCTCGCGCTGGCGGCACTGGCCGCGCCGCTTGCCTGGGCGCAGGATGCGCAGGGCGATGCCGCCCAGCCCGCGTCGTCGGGCGCGGCGGGCCTCGACATTCCCGCCGATGTGATCGTGTTCGGCCGCAACGATCCGACCTTGCGCAAGCCGACCGCGATCGTGAACGGCGACATCATCACCCGCACCGATATCGAGCAGCGCCTTGCGCTGATCGTCGCGGCCAATGGCGCGGCCAATGTGCCGCCCGAAGAGCTGGAACGGCTGCGCGCGCAGGTGCTGCGCAACCTGATCGACGAAACGCTGCAGATCCAGGAAGCCGCGGGGAACGAGATCAAGGTCGCCCAGAGCGAAATCCAGCAAAGCTATGAGCGGGTGGCGACCAACTTCAAGCGCAACCCGCAGCAGATGACTGAATATCTGGCGAGCATCGGCTCGTCCGAAGGGTCGATCAAGCGCCAGATCGAAGGCGAGCTGGCGTGGAGCCGGCTGCTGCGCCGCCGGGTCGAGCCGTTCGTCAATGTCGGCCAGGAAGAGGTCCAGTCGATCATGGCGCGGCTGGAAGCGGCCAAGGGCGCGCAGGAAGTGCGCGTCGGCGAAATCTTCCTGTCGGCCACCCCCGAGACCGCGCAGGATGTCGCGCTCAACGCCCGGCGGATCATCGAGCAGATCCGCCAGGGCGGGTCGTTCGCCGCCTATGCGCGGCAATTCTCCGAAGCCTCGACGGCGGCGGTCGGCGGCGATCTCGGCTGGCTGCGCCCCGAACAGCTGCCCGATGCGCTGGCCGATGCCGCGCGCGGGATGCAGATCGGCACGCTGGCCGGGCCGATCCAGATTCCGGGCGGCTTTTCGATCCTCTACATGACCGACAAGCGCCAGGTGCTGACCGCCGATCCGCGCGACGCGTTGCTGAGCCTGAGGCAGCTCGCCATCCGCTTCCCCGACGGTCTGAGCGAGAGCCAGGCGGCCGCGCGCACCGCCGAGTTCGCGACCGCGACCCGCGCCATCCAGGGCTGCGGTGCTGCGCAGGAGGTCGCCCAGAAGCTCGGCGCCGAGGTGGTCGACAACGACCAGATCAAGGTGCGCGATCTGCCGCTCCAGCTGCAGGAGCTGATGATCAACCTGCAGATCGGCCAGGCGACGCCGCCCTTCGGATCGCGCACCGACGGGGTGCGCGTGCTGGTGCTGTGCGGGCGCGACGAGGCCGAAAGCGCGCAGGCCCCGTCGTTCGACCGGATCATGGCGCAGCTGGAAGAGCAGCGCGTCAATCTGCGCGCGCGCCGCTATCTGCGCGACCTGCGCCGCGACGCCATCATCGATTATCGCTGAGGCGCAGGTGACGGCTCCGCTCGCCATCGCGCTCGGCGATCCGGCCGGGATCGGCCCGGAAATCACCGCCAAGGCCTGGGCGCGGCGCGGCGATTTCGCATTGCCGCCCTTTTTCGCGGTCGGCGACATCCGTTCGGTCGCGGCGGTGTGGGACGGCCCGGTCGAACGGATCGCCGAACCCGGCGACGCCGCGCGGGTGTTCGACCATGCGCTGCCGCTGATCATGGTCGACGATGCCAGCGACATCCGCCCCGGCGACCCCAATCTGGAAGGCGCGCGCTGCTCGCTCGATTCGCTCGAGGTGGCGACCGGCCTCACCCGCTCGGGCGCAGCGGCGGCGCTCGTCACCGGGCCGGTGTCCAAGGCGCAGCTTTACACCATCGGCTTCACCCATCCCGGCCAGACCGAGTTCGTCGCCGAACGCTGCGGCGTGTCGCGCGAGAATGTGGCGATGATGCTTGCCGGGCCGGATCTGCGCGTCGTGCCCGTCACCACCCATATGGCGCTGGTCGATGTCGCCCCCCAGCTGTCGGTCGAACTGATCGTCGCCAAGGCGCGCACCACGGTCCGCGCGCTGCGGCGCAAATTCGGCATTGCCGAACCGCGCCTCGCCTTTGCCGGGTTCAACCCCCATGCCGGCGAGGATGGCGCGCTGGGGCGCGAGGAAATCGACATCATCCGCCCGGCCATCGCCCAGCTGCGCGACGAGGGCGTGGACGCCATCGGCCCGCTTGCCGCCGACACCATGTTCCATCCCCGCGCCCGCGCCCAATATGATGCGGCGATCTGCATGTATCATGATCAGGCGCTGATCCCGCTCAAGACGCTGTATTTCGATATCGGGGTCAACATCACCCTCGGCCTGCCGATCGTCCGCACCTCGCCCGATCACGGCACCGCCTTTGCCATTGCCGGGCAGGACCGGGCCGATCCGGGCGCGATGATCGCGGCGATCCGCATGGCGGGCGAGACGTCCGAACGCCGCCGCCGCTTCGAAGCGGAGAGCGCTTGAGCGACCTGCCGCCGCTGCGCGAGGTGATCGCGCGTCACGGGCTGAGCGCGTTGAAGGCGCTGGGCCAGAATTTCCTGTTCGACGAACAATTGCTCGACCGCATCGCGCGGGTGCCCGGCCCGCTTACCGGCGAGGCGGTGTTCGAGGTCGGCCCCGGTCCCGGCGGGCTGACGCGCGCGCTGCTGCGCGCCGGGGCCGAGGTGGTCGCGGTCGAGCATGATGCGCGCTGCCTGCCGGCGCTCGAAGAGCTGGCGGCCTGGGCGCCCGGCCGGCTGCGGGTGATTGCCGGCGATGCGCTGCGCATCGATGGCGCGGCGGCGCTCGGCCGGCCTGGCCATATCGTCGCCAACCTGCCCTATAATGTCGGCACCGCGCTGCTCGTCGGCTGGCTGACCCTGGCGGACTGGCCGCCCTGGTGGCGGTCGCTGACGCTGATGTTCCAGAAAGAGGTGGCCGAACGCATCGTCGCCCGGCCCGACACCGACGCCTATGGCCGGCTGGCGGTGCTTTCCCAGTGGCGGGCACAGGCGCGGATCGCGCTGCCGGTCCACCGTTCCGCCTTCACCCCGCCGCCCAAGGTGATGTCGGCGGTCGTCCATATCGTGCCCGGCGAAGCCCCGGCCGGGGTGTCGGTGCGGCGGATCGAGGCGCTGACCGCCGCCGCCTTCGGCCAGCGGCGCAAGATGCTGCGCCAGAGCCTGAAGGGCGTGCCGGGCGCGCTCGATGCGCTGGCAGCGCTCGGCATCGACCCGACGCGCCGGGCGGAGACGGTGACGGTCGCGGAATTCGTCGCGCTGGCGCGGGCGCTGGACGGCTAAAGCATTTTCGAGCCGGGTTGAAACACCCGGCGGCTCG
>DBAW01000243.1 GCA_002291855.1 Sphingomonas sp. UBA1000 | reverse complement strand
GCCGCCTCCTCGATCAGCCCGGCGACGCGCACCGGCCGGCCGGCGGCAAGGCTCGCCCCGATATCGATGCCGCCCAGCAGCCGGTCATCGTCGATGCCCAGCGGCAGACGCCGCCGCGCCATGGCGGGGGGCAGCGCCGCGTCGATCAGCGGCCGCAGCCGTTCGAACACCAGGTCGTCGCAGCGCAGCCAAAGCCCACCCAGGCCAAGAGGGTCGCAGGCGAACAGCCGGATCGCCGTCAGCGCATCGGCCAGATCGTCGGCCGGATCGTCAGGCTGCGCATCACCCGCAGCGCCGGCCGCCGCCGCGGTCATGGCCAGAGTTCGGCCATCGCCCGGTCGATGCGGACCGTCGATCCGGTCTCGTCGAGGACGTTGCGGCGCAACCGGTGGCGCAGCGCCAGCGGCGCGACCGCACGGATATGATCGCGGGTCACGTCGTCCGCCCCGCCCAGCGCGGCCAGCGCCCGGGCCGCGCGCATCAGCGTCAGTTCGCCGCGCAGCCCGTCAACGCCGAGCGCAAGGCACAGCGCGGCGGCATCGGCCAGCGCCGCATCGCCGACCGAGATGGCGGGCAGCGCCGCCCGCGCCGCCGCGATCCGGCCGAGGATCGCACCGTTCTCAGCTGCAAAGCGCGCGGCAAAACCCGCCGGATCGCGGTCATGCGCGTCGCAGCGGCGCATGATCTCCACCCGTGCTTCGAGATCGGCGGGCGAGCGCACCTCGACCGCCAGCCCGAACCGGTCGAGCAATTGCGGCCGCAATTCGCCTTCCTCCGGATTGCCGCTGCCGATCAGCACGAAGCGGGCGGGATGGCGGATGCTCAGCCCCTCGCGCTCGACCAGATTTTCGCCCGACTGCGACACGTCGAGCAGCAGATCGACCAGATGATCCTCGAGCAGGTTGATCTCGTCGATATACAGAAAGCCGCGATTGGCGCGGGCGAGCAGCCCCGGCTCGAACGCCTTTTCGCCGCCGACCAGCGCGCGTTCGATGTCGAGCGCGCCGGTGATCCGGTCCTCGGTCGCGCCCAGCGGCAGATCGACGAACGGCACCGGCACCTCGATGACCGCGCCGGCCGCGCAGTCGCCGGCGGTCGCGGCACAGCCGCCCCGGTCGGGATCGCAGTTGAACCGGCAGCCGGCGGCAACCCGCATCGGCGGCAGCAGCGCAGCGAGCGCACGCGCCGCCGTCGACTTGCCGGTGCCGCGATCCCCGAACACCATCACACCGCCGATTCGCGGCTCCACCGCCGCGATCAGCAGCGCGGTCTTCATTTCGTCCTGTCCGACGATGGCCGCAAAAGGAAATCCGCTCACCGGCACTCCACTGTCAGACTTAGTTGACACATGCTAGTGTCCGCAGCGGGCAAACGGCAAGAGCGGATCGCCGAACGATGAACGATGAAGAAGAAAGCGTCATTCTGGTCGACGAGCGGGACCAGCCAATGGGGCTGCACGCCAAGCTGAGCGCACACCGCAAGGCATTGCGCCACCGCGCTTTTTCCGTGTTCCTGTTCAACAGCGCGGGCGAGATCCTGCTCCAGCAGCGGGCGCTGTCCAAATATCATTGCGGCGGGCTGTGGTCGAACGCCTGTTGCGGCCATCCGCGCGCCGGCGAAGCCGATGCCGATGCGGCGGCGCGGCGGCTGCGCGAGGAAATGGGGCTTGCGCCCCGGCTGCATGGCGCCGGGCGGACCGCCTATCATGCTGAGCTGAACGATGGCTGGTATGAAAACGAGATCGTCCATCTGTTCATCGGCGAGACCGACGCGCCCCCGGCCCCCGACCCGCGCGAAGTCGGCGGCTGGCGCTGGATCGCGCCGGATGCGCTGGAGGCCGAATATGCGGCCCGGCCGCACCGCTTCACACCCTGGTTCGGGATTTATCTGCAAACAATCCCGGAGCTTGTGCTGGCAGCGCGGATCGGGGAACCCATGCCGGTCGCCTGATCCGCAGGCGAGTCGCACGCCGCAAAACGAGCCGGGGGGCATGTTCGCGCGCAAGGACCCGTCATCATGGCCTGGTTTTCCGAATTCCTGGAAGCGGGGCGGCGCCTCGCCCCCCATGGCTATTGCCTGTTATGGGATTCCCGGCTGGTCTGGACGCATGTCATTGCCGATCTGCTGATCGCCGGGGCCTATTTCTCGATCCCGGTGGCCCTGATCAGTTTCGTCCGCCGCCGGCGCGACCTGGATTTCGGCTGGATTTTCTGGCTGTTCGCGCTGTTCATCGTCGCCTGCGGGACGACGCATCTGCTGTCGGTCTGGACGCTCTGGCACGCCGATTACGGCATCGAAGCGATCGTCAAGGTGGTCACCGCCATCGCCTCGATCGGCACCGCGCTGGTGCTGTGGCCGATGATCCCCAAACTGCTGATGGTCCCCTCTCCAGCCGCGCTGCGCGACCAGAATCTGCATCTGGAACGCACGCTGCAGCGGCTGACCCACGAGATTGCCGAGCGCAAGCGGGTCGAGGATGCGCTGCGCCAGGCCCATAAGATGGAAGCGGTCGGCCAGCTGACCGGGGGTATCGCGCATGATTTCAACAATCTGCTGCAAAGCGTCGCCGCCAGCCTCGCGCTCATCACCAAACATCCCGCATCGCCGAACGTGCCCAAATGGGCCGCGCTCGGCGCGCAGGCGGCGGACCGGGGGGCGCGGCTGACCGCGCAGCTGCTTGCCTTCTCGCGCACCCAGAGGCTGGAGTTGCGCCCCTGCGCCCCCGGCCCGCTGATCGAGGCGATGCGTCCGCTCATCGGCACGGCGGTGGGCCAGGCGGTGACCATCGCCATCGACATCGCACCGGATACGCCCGCCGTGCTCGCCGATCCTACCCAGATCGAGCTGGCGATCCTCAACCTTGCGATCAACGCCCGCGACGCCATGCCGGGCGGCGGCCGGATCACGATCCGCGTCGCCGCCGAACGGATCGCCGGCGATGCCGAACTGGCCGATGGCGATTATGTGCGGATCAGCGTCGGCGACACCGGCACGGGGATGACCGCCGAAACCGCCGCCCGCGCCTTTGACCCGTTCTTCACCACCAAGAGCGTCGATCGCGGCACCGGTCTGGGCCTGAGCATGGTTTACGGGGTCGCCCGCCAGTCCGGCGGCCGGGCGGAAATCGCCAGCCGGCTTGGCGAAGGCACGACCGTGGCGATCCTGCTGCGCGCAACCGCGCCCGGCCCCGCCGCTGCGCCGGCCGATACGGCCATGCCCGGCCCGCCCGCGCGGATCCCGCCAGCGCGCATCCTGGTGGTCGACGACGATGCCGATGTCCGTGCGATGACGGTCGCGATGCTCGAGGATCTGGGACACCGGCCGGTCGCGGCGGAAAGCGGCGCGGCGGCACTCGCCCTTGCAAGCGCCGAGCCGCCCGAGCTGATGATCGTCGATCTGGTGATGCCGGGCATGAACGGGGCCGACACCGCCCGCGCGCTGCGCGCGGCGGGGATCACCGCGCCGATCATCTTCGCCACCGGTTTTGCCGATACCGATCTTGTTCGCCGGGCGCTGGCCCCCGGCAGCCGGATGCTGCGCAAACCCTATGATCTGGCAAGCCTTGCCGCCAGCATCGCCGCCGCGCGCATGACGGCCAAGACGGGCGACGAGCCGGCCGGCCGCCCCCCGCCCGACGGACCGGCGCGTGATTGACCGGCGCCCGGCTCGTTTCTAGGTGATCAAGGGGTGAGCGCGCCAAATATCCTGCTGGTCGAAGACGATCCCGCGCTGCGTGCGCTGATGACGCGGGCGCTGCGCGAAAACGGTTTCGCCGTGCAGCCGGCCGCCGCCGCCCCCGACATGTGGCAGGCGTTCGAGCGCGGGCCGGTCGATCTTGTCCTGCTCGACGTGATGCTGCCGGGCACCAACGGCTTCGACCTGTGCCGCGCGCTGCGCCAGCGCAGCGCCGCGCCGATCATCTTCGTCAGCGCCAAGGACAGCGAGACCGACCGCGTCGTCGGGCTGGAGCTGGGCGCAGACGATTACATCGCCAAGCCGTTCGGCACGCGCGAGCTGATCGCCCGGGTGCGGGCGGTGCTGCGCCGCCCGCCTCTGGCCCCGGACCAGGGCGCGCGCGACGATGGCACATTGTCCTTCGACGGCTGGCGGCTGAGCCTGCCGCGACGCCAGCTGCTGTCGCCCACCGGCGCGATCGTCGACCTGACCGGGGCCGAGTTCGACCTGCTTGTCGCCCTGTGCGACCATGCGCAGCGCGTGATCGCGCGCGAGCGGCTGATCGAGCTGTCGCGTGCCCGGCTGGGCGACAGTTCCGACCGCAGCGTCGACGTGCTGGTCAGCCGCCTGCGGCGCAAGCTGTCGGGTGCCGGACGCGATGCCCCGATCCTCACGGTGCGCGGCGTCGGCTATATGCTGAACGTGCCGGTGGAGCGCGGGTGAAGGGCCGGCCGCTTGGCCTGATCGGACAGATTGTCGCGATCCTGCTGCTGACGATCCTGATCGAATTTGCGATCTCGACGCTGCTTTACGAACGCGCCAGCCAGTTTTCGGTGCGCGACGACGAGGCGCGGCGACTGGCCGAACATCTGGTGATTTCGCGCCATCTGGTCGAGGCGCGCCCCGCGGGCGAACGGCCGGCGATGGCGCGCGACCTGACCACCGACCGTTACGGCCTGCGCTGGCAGCAGGCGGTGCCCAAGGCCCCGCCGATCGCGCCGCCGCTCGACGGGATGCGCGACCAGATCATTGCCTGGGAACCCTCGCTTGCCGACACGCGGCTGCAGGTGCGGCTGGCAGCGCCCGGGCGCAGTTCGGTCGTCACCGGTGCCTTGATGCTGAAGGATGGCAGCTGGCTGGCCTTCCGCACGCTGGAGCCGGTTCACGGCCTCAATCTTGCGACCGAACGGGTGCTGCTGGCACTGATCCCGGCGGCGGCGCTGATTCTCTTGGGCAGCCTGCTGATCGGGCGGGTGCTCAGCCCGCTGCGCGCGCTCGCCAGCGCCGCGGACCGGTTCGGCAGCGGCGATGAACGCCCGGTCGCCGAACAGGGCCCGGCCGATGTCGCGCGCGTGATCGCCGCGTTCAACCGGATGCAGGCGCGCATCCATGCGCTGATCGCCGACCGCACCCAGGCGCTGTTCGCGGTCGGCCATGATTTCCGCACCCCGCTGGCGCGGCTGCGGCTGCGCGCCGATCATGTCGGCGATGCCGACGCGCGCGAGGCGATCCTGTCCGACATTGCCGAGATGGAGGCGATGGTCGGGTCGCTGCTCGCCTATCTGGGCGGCGACGACGATCCGGAGGAACCGGTCAGCACCGACATCGCGATCCTGTGTGCAACCGTGATCGACGATGCCGCCGACCGCGGGCTGGATGCCCGCTATCTCGGCCCGGTGCATCTGGAGGCACTGGTCCGGCCGGTCGAGCTGAAACGCGCGCTCGGCAATCTGGTCGGCAATGCGCTGCATTATGGCGGCAACGCGGTGCTGACGCTCGCCAATATGGGCGACGAGCTGCTGATTACCGTCGAAGATGACGGCCCCGGCCTGCCCGAGGCGATGCTCGCCCGCGTGCTCGAACCGTTTGTGCGGGTGGACAGCGCGCGGCCGCGCGACACCGTCGGCTTCGGCCTCGGGCTGGCGATCGTTGCGCGCTATGCCGAGCGCGAGGGCGGGCGCATCCGCCTGCGCAACCGGGCGGCAGGGGGGCTGGCGGCCGAACTCGCCCTGCCCCGCCGCTGAACGCCCGCCAGCAACATTTCCTTACAAAGCCGCGGAGCGGCAGCAACGAACAGGCCCTAATCCCTTTGCGTGTAGCATTGGGCACGAAAAGGGTTGGCGATCATGAACGAGCTGGCAGGGCGGGTGATCCAGTTTCAGCGGGACGTGTTTCCGCATCGCAGCGATCTGTACGAACGGCTCGCCATCCATGGCCAGCGGCCCAAGGCGCTGATGATCAGCTGCGCCGATTCGCGCGTGGTGCCCGAAGAAATCATGCATGCCGATCCCGGCGACCTGTTCGTGTGCCGCAACGCCGGCAACATCGTGCCGCCTTACGCCCAGGCCAATGGCGGCGTGACCTCGACCGTCGAATATGCGGTCGAGGGGCTGGGCGTGAACGACATCATCGTCTGCGGCCATTCGGACTGCGGCGCGATGAAGGCGCTGCTCGATCCGCAGTCGCTGTCGGCAATGCCCAATGTCGCCGCCTGGCTGAAGCACAGCCATGCGGTCGGCTGCATCGTCGAGAGCAGCTATGCCCATCTCGATCCGGCCGGCCGGCTGCGCGCCGCGATCCTGGAAAATGTCGTCGCCCAGCTTGCCCATCTGCGCACCCATCCGTCGGTCGCCGCAGCGATCGCGCGCGGCACGGTGTCGCTGCATGGCTGGTTCTTCGACATCCATGCCGGCGAGGTGCTGGCGCTTGACGGGCAGACAAACCGCTTCGCCCCGATCCGCGAGGACCGGCCGATGCCGATCGCGCTCGAGGCGCGGCCGCGTCAGGCCGCCGACCTCAGCCTGATCGCCGAGGCAGCAGAATGACCGATCTTGCCGGTCGCGTCGGAACAGCAGCGGCCGCACCGGCCGGCGGCGGCCTCGCCGGGTCCGCCAGGGCCATGACACTGCGCGATCTGACGGCGTCGGTCGTCGTCTTTCTGGTCGCGATGCCGCTGTGTCTGGGCATTGCCATCGCCTCAGGCGTGCCGCCGGAAAAAGGGCTGATTACCGGCATCATCGGCGGCATCGTCGTCGGGATGCTCGCCGGATCGCCGCTTCAGGTCAGCGGCCCGGCCGCCGGGCTGGCCGTGATCGTGTTCGAACTGGTGCGCGATCTGGGTCTGGCCGCGCTCGGCCCGATCCTCGTTCTGGCCGGGCTGTTGCAGGTCGCCGCCGGGCTGTTCCGCATGGGCGGCTGGTTCCGGGCGATTTCGCCGGCGGTCGTGCACGGGATGCTCGCGGGCATCGGCGTGCTGATCGTTGTCGGCCAGTTCCATCTGCTGTTCGACGCCCGCCCGCTGGCGAGCGGGCTGGAAAATCTGGCCGCGATGCCGGGGCGGCTGCTTGGCCTGTCCTTTGCCGATCTGCAGGCGGCCGAGATGGCATTTGCCATCGGCCTGACGACCATCGCCGGCATGATCGGCTGGGAACGCTTCCGCCCGGCCGCGCTCAGGCTGGTGCCGGGCGCGCTGGTCGGCGTGCTGCTCGGCACCGGGCTGGCGCTCGCGCTGGCGGCGCTGGCCCCGACGATCGAGGTGACCCGGGTCAGTGTGCCGGACTCGCTTGCCAGTGCCATAACCCTGCCCGGCGGCGGTTTCCTCGGGGCGCTCGCGACCCCGTCGGTGATCGTGGCCGCGCTTGCCATCGCGTTCATCGCCAGCGCGGAAACGCTGTTGTCGGCCGCCGCCGTCGACAAGATGCATGACGGTGTGCGCACCGATTACAACCGCGAACTGCGCGCCCAGGGCATCGGCAATCTGCTGTGCGGCCTTGCAGGGGCGCTGCCGATGACCGGGGTGATCGTGCGCAGCTCGGCCAATGTGCAGGCGGGCGCGGTGTCGCGGCTGTCGACGATCCTGCACGGCGTGTGGATCCTCGGCTTTGTCGCGCTGCTGCCGTTCGTGCTGGAAGCGATCCCGATGGCGAGCCTTGGCGCGGTGCTGGTCGTCACCGGGCTGCGGCTCGTCAGCCTCGATCATGCCCGGCATCTGCTGCGCGATTATGGCGTGCTGCCGGCGCTGATCTGGGCGGCAACGCTGATCGCGGTCGTCACCACCGATCTGCTGACCGGCGTGCTGCTCGGCATCGCGCTGTCGCTGGTCGAACTGATCCCGCATGTGAAGCGGCTCGGGCTGAAGGTCGACACCGGCAGCGACGGCGACACCCATGCGATCCGCCTCGACGGCACGGCGACCTTCCTCACGCTGCCGCGCCTGTCGGCTGCGCTCGATTCCGCCCCCGCCGCGGGGCCGGTCAGGCTCGACGTGCGCGGCCTTGCCGATGCCGACCATACATCGGCCGAGCTGCTGCGCGACTGGCTGCAACGCCGCCGGGCGGCGGGCGGCCGGGTGGACATGGACGGACAGATCGGGCCGCTCAGCCGCGCCGGCTGAGCCGTTCCCGGCCCGGCCAGCGGCAGCGCCGCCGCCGGGCCACCCAGTCCGGGCACGGCGGACCACCGCTCCCGCACGGCCTTTGCCGGCCGCATTTTCCGGGCCGCCGGGCGTTTCCCCCCGGCTTGAAAATGCGTTGGCGCGGCCGCCGCCGCGGTTGCGCCACATGGGCCGCGCCAGCCTACCCGATGGTCGCATTTTCCGGGCCGCCGGGTGTTTCCCCCCGGCTTGAAAATGCTCTAAGGCCCCGCGACCATGGACGCACGCCCCCTGACCCGCCCTGACCGGCGCACCTTTGCGATCATTTCGCATCCCGATGCCGGCAAGACGACGCTGACCGAAAAGCTGCTGCTGTTCGGTGGCGCGATCCATGCGGCGGGCGAGGTCAAGGCGCGCGGCGCGGCGCGGCGGGCGCGGTCCGACTGGATGAAGATCGAGCAGCAGCGCGGCATCTCCGTCACCTCGTCGGTGATGACGTTCGAGCGCGACGGGCTGACCTTCAACCTGCTCGACACGCCGGGGCATGAGGATTTTTCCGAAGACACCTATCGCACGCTGACCGCGGTCGATTCGGCGGTGATGGTGATCGACGCCGCGCGCGGGATCGAGGCGCAGACGCGCAAGCTGTTCGAAGTGTGCCGGCTGCGTTCGGTGCCGATCATCACCTTCATCAACAAGGTCGACCGCGAAGGGCGCGAGCCGTTTGCGCTGCTCGACGAGATTGCCGATCAGCTGGCGCTCGACGTCGCGCCGATGAACTGGCCGGTCGGCATGGGCGGCACGTTCGAAGGGCTTTATGATCTGGAAGGCGGCCGGCTGATGCGCCCGGCAGCCGACGGCACGGCCGCGTTCGAGGGCGACGTCACGACGGTCAGCGGACTTGACGATCCCCGGCTGGCGGCGGCGATCAGCGCCGATGCGCTGGCGCGGCTGACCGAGGAGACCGAGCTGGCCGGGGCCGGCTATGCCGCGTTCGATGCCGAGGCCTATCGCCATGGCGATCTGACGCCGGTCTATTTCGGCTCGGCACTCAAGGATTTCGGCGTCGCCGAGCTGATCGATGCGCTCGCCCGCTTTGCCCCCAGCCCGCGCCCCCAGCCGGCCGATCCGGCCCCGGTGTCGCCCGACGATCAGGCGGTCACCGGCTTCATCTTCAAGGTGCAGGCGAACATGAACCCGATGCACCGCGACCGGGTGGCGTTCATGCGCCTGTGCTCGGGCCGGTTCCGCCGCGGCATGAAGCTGACCCAGGTCGGCACCGGCAAGGCGATTTCGGTCCACAGCCCGATCCTGTTCTTTGCGCGCGAACGCGAAACCGCCGAGGAAGCCTGGCCGGGCGACATCATCGGCATCCCCAATCACGGCACGCTGCGCGTCGGCGACACGCTGACCGACGGCGCGCCGCGCGTGATCACCGGCCTGCCCAATTTCGCGCCCGAACTGCTGCGCCGCGTCGCGCTCAAGGACCCGACCAAGACCAAGCAGCTGCGCAAGGCGCTCGACGATCTGGCCGAGGAAGGCATCATCCAGGTCTTCTACCCCGAAATCGGCAGCCAGTGGGTGGTGGGCGTGGTCGGCCAGCTCCAGCTCGAAGTGCTCGTGTCGCGGCTGGAGGCAGAATATAAGGTCGATGCGCGGCTCGAGGCTTCGCCCTGGGACACGGCGCGCTGGATCGCGGGCAGCGACGCCGATCTCAAAAGCTTTGCCGAGTTTCACCGCGCCGCGCTCGCCCGCGACCGCGACGAGGCGCTGGTGTTCATGGCCAAGGATGCGTGGGAAGTGAATTATGTCGCCGGCCGATATCCGGCGATCCGCTTCAGCGCGACGCGCGAACGCGCCTGATCAGGCGCGCGGCCCCAACTTCCGCGCGCCCAGTTCCCGGGCCAACGTGTCGCGGTCGAGCGCGCCTTCCCAGCGGGCGATGGCGATGGTCGCGACGCCATTGCCGATCAGGTTGGTGATCGCCCGCGCTTCCGACATGAACCGGTCGACCCCCAGGATCAGCGCAATGCCCGCCACCGGCACGGTATCGACGGCGCTGAGCGTCGCCGCCAGCGTCACGAACCCCGCCCCCGTCACCCCCGCTGCGCCCTTGGAGGTGACGAGCAGCACCGCGAGCAGCGCCAGCTGATCGGCCAGCGACAGCTCCACCCCCACCGCCTGGGCGATGAAGATCGCCGCCATCGTCAGATAGATTGACGTGCCATCGAGGTTGAAGCTGTAGCCGGTCGGCACCACCAGCCCGACCACCTGGCGCGCACAGCCGAGCTTTTCGAGCTTCGCCATCAGCGGCGGCAGCGCGGTTTCGGACGATGAGGTGCCGAGCACGATCAGCAATTCATCGCCGATGTAACGCAGGAACGCCCACAGGCTGAACCCCGCCAGCCGCGCGATCACCCCCAGCACGACGGCGATGAACAGCGCGCAGGTCAGATAGACGCTCGCCATCAGCGCGCCGAGCTGGGCGAGCGTCCCGATCCCGTAGCGGCCGATGGTGAACGCCATCGCCCCGAACGCGCCCAACGGGGCCAGCCGCATCAGCAGCGCGATGATCTGGAACAGGAAATCGCCGATCCGTTCCATCACGTCGAGCGCGCCTGCGGCATGGCTGCCGCCGCGCGCGAGTGCGATCCCGCTCAGCACCGCGACCAGCAGCACCTGAAGCAGCTCGCCCCCCGCCAGCGCGCCGAGAAAACTGTCGGGAATGATGCCGAGCAGAAAATCGCTCACCCCGCCCGCCTCGGCGCGCGCGCCATAGGCGGCGACCGACCCGGCATCGAGCGTCGCCGGATCGGCCCCGATCCCCGCCCCCGGCCGCACCAGATTGACGACCACCAGCCCGATCACCATCGCCAGCGTCGTCACCGCCTCGAAATAGACGAACGCCTTCAGCCCGACCCGGCCGACGGCGCGCAGATCGCCGACCTTGGCGATGCCCAGCGTCACGGTCACGAAGATGATCGGGCCGATCAGCATCCGGATCAGCTTGATGAACGCATCGCCGAGCGGCTTCATCGCCGTGCCCGCCTCCGGCCACAGCGCGCCCAGCAGCACCCCGGCAAGGATCGCCAGCAGCACCTGCACATACAGCCCCGGCATCCGCATCAGACGAGGCTCACCCGCGCCCCGGCATGGCGTTCGAGCCGCCCGGCCAGTTCCAGTTCCAGCAGCACCGTCTGCACGACCGGTGCGGCGCGACCCGACTGGCGGATCAGTTCATCCACCGGCACCGGCACCGGGCCGAGCAGCGCGATCAGCGCCGCGCGGTCGCCATCATCGGCATCGGCGGCAATCGGCGGCGCGCGATAGCCCCCCGCCGGCCCGGCAACGCTGCGCGGGTCGATCGGGCGCAGCGCCTCCAATATGTCGGCGGCGGACTGCACCAGCGTCGCGCCCTCGCGGATCAGCGCGTTGCAGCCCTGCGCGCGCGGATCGAGCGGCGATCCCGGCACCGCCATCACCTCGCGGCCAATCTCCCCGGCCAGCCGCGCGGTGATCAGCGAGCCGGAGCGCGGCGCGGCCTCGATCACCACCGTGCCCAGTGCCAGCCCGGCGATGATGCGGTTGCGATAGGGAAAATGGCGCGCGCGCGGCTCGGTGCCCGGCGGTTGTTCGGCGATCAGCAGCCCGTCAGCGGCGATGCGTTCCTGAAGCTCGGCATTTTCGGGCGGAAACACCGTATCGATCCCGCCCGCGATCACCGCCACCGTGCCGCCGGCCAGCGCGCCGACATGCGCGGCGGTGTCGATCCCGCGCGCCAGCCCCGAGACGATGCTCAGCCCTTCGCCGCCAAGGCTTTCGCCGGCCAGCTGCTGCGCCAGCCCGCGCGCAAAGCGGCAGGCGGCGGCCGAGGCGTTGCGCGCGCCGACCATCGCCAGACACGGCCGGTTGGCGAGCGCCATGTCGCCGCGCACGGTGAGCGCCGCCGGGGCATTGTCGAGCGCGGCGAGCAACGCCGGATAGCCGGGATCGTCCAGAAAGATCATCCGCGCGCCCAGCCGGTCGACCGCCGCCAGCTCACGCTCGACGGCGCGGGGATCGGCGGCGACGAAGCTGCGCGCCCCGCCGCGCGCCGCCAGCCCGGGCAGCGCATCGAGCGCCGCCTCGGCCGAGCCGAACCGGGCCATCAGCTGGCGATAGGTGACGGGACCGATATTGGGCGTGCGGATCAGCCTGAGCCTGGCCCTTTGCCCGCCATCAGCCATTGCCGCGCCCGATCCGCGGTTCGGTGCCGGCGATCAGGCGGCGGATATTGTCGCGGTGACGCCAGAAGACGAGCAGCGCAAAGCCCGCAAACAGCAAGGCCGCGCCCGGCCGCCCCCAGCCCCAGGCGGCAAGCGGCGCGGCAAGCGCCGCCGCAAAGCCGCCGACCGAGGAAATGCGGCTGGCCAGCAGCACTCCCAGCCAGACGCCCAGATAGACCAGCCCCAGCGGCCACCACAGACCGAGCGCGACGCCGCCAAAGGTCGCCACCCCCTTGCCGCCCCGAAAGCCAAGCCATACCGGATAGCAATGGCCGACAAAGGCCATCGCCCCGCCGATCAGCGCGCCCGCGCTTTCGGCATCGCCGCCGCTGAGCGCCATCCCGGCCCACACCGCCGCCGCGCCTTTCAGCGCATCGAGCAGCAGCGTCGCCGCTGCCAGCCCCTTGCGGCCGGTGCGCAGCACATTGGTCGCGCCGATATTGCCCGATCCGATGCGGCGCAGATCGCCCGCCCCCGTCGCGCGGGTCAGCACCAGCCCGAACGGGATGCTGCCGAGCAGATAGCCGATGGCGGCAATGGCAAACAGGCCGAGCAACGCGGCCGGTGACACGAGCTGGATATCCCCCATGGCGCGCGACCATAATCGCCGCGCGGGCCGACACAAGAGCGGGCGGGAGCGTGGCCGTGGCTGGGCCTGCTCCCTCCTTATGCCGCATGTGCCATGCCGCCGGGCGGATTCCACCCGGCGCGCAAATGCTTTAGGGCGGTGGGCGTGACCGATATGCGCCCCCTGCTCTTCTTCGATTCAGGCGTAGGCGGCCTGTCTGTGCTGGCCGCGGCGCAGCGGCTGCTGCCGACCGCGCCCATCGTCTATGCCGCCGACAGCGCCGGCTATCCCTATGGCACGCGCACCGAGGCGGAGATCGCCGCGCGCGTGCCCGCGCTGCTCGGCCGGCTGGTCGAGCGGTTCCAGCCGCGCGTCGCGGTGATTGCCTGCAACACCGCCTCGACCATCGCGCTCGGCCATGTCCGCGCCGCGCTCGACCTGCCGGTGGTCGGCACGGTGCCGGCGATCAAGCCGGCCGCGCTTGCCTCGAAAAGCCGGGTGATCGGCGTGCTCGGCACCGAAGCGACGGTGCGCCAGCCCTATGTCGACCGGCTGGCGGCGGAGTTTGCCGGCGACTGCACGGTGCTGCGCCACGGCACCGCCGAACTGGTCGATCTGGCCGAGGCCAAGCTGCGCGGCGAGACGACCGATCCGGCCGCCTATGCCCGGATCCTCACCGGCCTGACCGACCAGCCGGGGGGCGAGCGGATGGATGTGGTCGTGCTTGCCTGCACGCATTTCCGGCTGG
>DBAW01000097.1:441-7402 GCA_002291855.1 Sphingomonas sp. UBA1000 | reverse complement strand
GGCCGGCCCGACCGCGACCGCCAGTCGCGGGCGCGGGCGGCGCTGCGCCAGACCGCGCCGCGCGCCGTGGTGGAGATGGAAACCGGCGAGGCGGAGTTCGTGCTGCTCGTCGGCCGGCGGCTCGGCCCCGGCCAGCTGGGGATTGTCGGCACGCTTGCCGATGCCGCAATGGTCGACCGCGCGGTGATCAAGACAGCGGACAACGGCAAATAAACGCCCGTTTTCCGTAACGACCGGGGTTGAGAAGCGCCGCCAAGCGGCGCATAGCGACCGGACCCAAGCGCCCGCATCCGACGGGCGCGCGAACCGCAGGCGGAGACCTATGGCGACGGCCACGCGCACCCGGCAGGACACGCCGGATCAACAGCTTATCGATTCGATTTCCCATGCCCTGCTCAGCCGGGCCTTGCCCGGCGAGCTGGACGGCTTTGACGCCGAGGCGTGCAGCGCGGCCGCCGCGTTCATCGCCCGCGCCGCCGATTGCCGCCGCCCCGGCGAACCGGTGATCGAGCTGGAATCCATTGCCGGGCCGCACCGTTTCATGCGGCTGGCGATCGTCAATGACGACATGCCGTTCCTTGTGGATTCGGTCGCAGCGACGGTCAGCGCGCATAATCTGGCGGTCGACCGGCTGCTCCACCCGGTCGTCGCGGTGCGCCGCGACGCCGAGGGTGTGGCGACCGAGATCCGCCCGACCGCCGACAGCGGCGAGCGGCGGGAATCGATCATCTATATGGAGCTGGAGCGCGCCGATGCGCGCCAGCGCCGGGCGCTGCTCGACGAACTCGCCGCCGTGCTCGCCAATGTCCGCGCCGCCGTCGATGACTGGCCGCTGCTCAAAAAAGCGATGCGCGCCGATGCCGACCGGCTGCCCGATGGCGAGGGCGCGGAGCTGCTGCGCTGGTTCCTTGCCGATCATTTCACCCTGCTCGGCCATGAACGGCGCGACCGCGATCTGGCCCGCCACGACGCGCTCGGCCTGTCCCGGTCCGACCGGCAGGATCTGCTGACCAAGGGTTCGATCGAGCGGGCCATCGCCCATTTCGAACAGGGCGGTGAAGCGCCGCTGCTGATCAAATCCAATCTGATCTCGACCGTGCATCGCCGCGCGCCGCTCGACCTGCTGCTGGTGCCCGAACGCGAGGATGGGCGGATCAGCGGCCTGTCGATCCATGCCGGGCTGTGGACGTCGAGCGCGCTCGCCAGCGCGCCGGGCAAGATCCCGGTGCTGCGCGCGCGCCTTGCCCGGTTGCAGGAACGGCACGGCTTTGATCCCGCCGGTCATGCCGGCAAGGCGCTTGCCCATGCGTTCAATGCGCTGCCGCACGATCTGCTGACCGCCTTTCTGCCGGCAGAGCTGGAAACGCTCGCGCTTACCTTCATGTCGCTGGCCGACCGGCCGCGCCCCAAGCTGGTGATGATCCGCAGCGCGCTGGCGCGGCATATCTTCGCCTTTGTCTGGCTGCCGCGCGACGATCTGACGACCGCGCGCCGCGTCGCCATCGGCCGGATGCTGGCCGAGGAATCGCGCGCGACGATCCTGAACTGGGGCGTCGCGCTGGAAAGCGGCGATCTGGCGCTCATCCGCTACACGCTCGACATTCGTGATGGCGGCAAGCTGCCCGATGTCGAGGCGCTCGACCAGCGGATCAGCGACATGGTGCGCAACTGGGCACCGGCAATCGAGGCGGTGCTGGCGGAGCTTGGCGATCCCGGCCGGGCGGCGCGGCTCCGGCTGCGCTATGCCCATGCCTTCCCGCCGCATTACCGCGCCCGCTATGCCCCGGCAGAGGCGGCGCGCGACATTCTGCGGCTGTCGGCGCTGGCCGGCGAGGCGCGCGACGTGCGCCTGCACCGCATGGCGCATGACGGCGATGGCCAGCTGCGGCTCAAGATCTTCAATGTCGGCGGCAGCGTCGCGCTGTCGGACGCGGTGCCGGCGCTGGAGAATTTCGGCTTCAAGGTGATCGAGGAACTGCCCGCCACGCTCGACGACGGGCTGGGCCGGGTGCACGACTTCCTGCTCGAAGTCGAAGAGGGCGCGGCCGAAGCGCTGCTCGCCCGCGCAGACCAGATCGAACCGGCCATTGCCGCCGTGCTGTCGGGCGCGGCGGAAAACGACGCCTTCAACCGGCTGATCGTGTCCAACGGCATGGCCCCGCGCGCGGTGGTGCTGTTCCGCGCCTGGTTCCGCTATCTGCGCCAGACCGGGCTGTCCTATGGGCTGGCGACGGTTGTCGACGCGCTGCGCCGCGCGCCCGATGTCGCCGAAGGCATCACCGCGCTGTTCGACGCCCGTCACGATCCCGCCCGCCAGGGCGATGCCGCAGCGGCCGACGCCGCAGCCGACGCGGCAGCCGCGATGATCGAGGCCGGGCTGGCCAAGGTGGCGGCGGCCGATGACGACCGCATCCTGCGCCATCTGCGCGGCGTGGTGGCCGCGACGCTGCGCACCAACGCCTTTGCGCCCGCCGCGGCCGAGGCGCTGGCGTTCAAGCTTGATTCCGCACAGGTGCCGGGCCTGCCCGCGCCACGCCCGTGGCGCGAAATCTGGGTCTATTCCCCGCGCGTCGAAGGCATTCACCTGCGCGCCGGCCCGGTCGCGCGCGGCGGCCTGCGCTGGTCCGACCGGCGCGACGATTTCCGCACCGAGATTCTGGGCCTGATGAAGGCGCAGCGGGTGAAGAATGCCGTGATCGTGCCGACCGGGGCCAAGGGCGGCTTTTTCCCCAAGCAGCTGCCGGCCCCGTCCAACCGCGATGCCTGGCTGGCCGAAGGCACCGAAAGCTACCGCATCTTCATCCGCACCCTGCTGTCGATCACCGACAATATCGTGCAGGGCGAGGTGCGCCACCCCGATGGGGTGGTGCCGCGCGACGGGGCCGACCCCTATTTCGTCGTTGCCGCCGACAAGGGCACGGCGACATTTTCCGATGTCGCCAACGCCATCGCGCTCGAACGCGGTTTCTGGCTGGGCGATGCCTTCGCCTCGGGCGGGTCGCAGGGCTATGACCACAAGGCGATGGGCATCACCGCCAAGGGCGGCTGGGTGTCGGTGCAGCGGCATTTTGCCGAAATGGGCGTCGATGTGCAGACGCAGAGCATCCGCGTCGCCGGCTGCGGCGACATGTCGGGCGACGTGTTCGGCAACGGGATGCTGCTGTCCAAGGCGATCAAGCTGGTCGCGGCGTTCGACCATCGCCACATCTTCATCGATCCCGATCCCGATCCGGCGACGAGCTGGGCGGAGCGCGAACGGCTGTTCGCCCTGCCCCGGTCGAGCTGGGCCGATTATGACGAAAAGCTGATCTCGAGCGGCGGCGGCGTGTTTGCGCGCACCGCCAAGACGATCACCCTGTCGGCCGAGGCGCAGGCGGCACTGGGCCTCAGCGAGGCGCAGTGGGAGCCGGCGGCGCTCATTTCCGCGATCCTCAAATCCCCGGTCGACCTGATCTGGTTCGGCGGCATCGGCACCTATCTGAAGGCGCGCGCTGAATCGAACAGCGAGGTCGGCGATCCGGGCAATGACGCGCTGCGCGTCAATGCCGAGGATGTGCGCGCGCGCGTGATCGGCGAAGGGGCCAATCTGGGCGTCACCCAGGCGGCGCGCATCGCCTTTTCGGCGCTGGGCGGGCGGATCAACACCGACTTCATCGACAACTCGGCCGGGGTCGATTGTTCGGACAATGAGGTCAACATCAAGATCGCGCTCAACCGCGAAATGACCGAAGGCCGGCTGGCGTTCGACGACCGCAACGCGCTGCTCGCGCGGATGACCGACGATGTCGCCGAGCTGGTGCTCAACGACAATCGCCAGCAGACGCTGGCGCTGTCGATTGCGGAGACCGGCGGTGCGGACCGGCTGCCGTCCTATATCCGGCTGATCGAGACGTTCGAGGCGACCGGGCGGCTCGACCGCGCGGTCGAAGGGCTGGCCGCCAATGACGAGCTGCTGCGCCGCGCGCAGGAAGGCCGGGGGCTGACCCGGCCCGAACTGGCGGTGCTGCTGTCGACGGCCAAGCTCGCGCTGCAGGATGCGATCGAGCATACGACGCTGGGCCAGGATCCGACGCTGGACAGCGATCTGCTCGCCGCCTTCCCGGCCGAAATGCGCGAGCGTTTCCCCGCCGCGATCGGCCAACATCAGCTGCGCAGCGAGATTCTGGCGACCAAGATCGCCAACCGCATCGTCAACCGGCTGGGCATGATCCATCCGTTCGAACTGGCCGAGGAAGAAGGCGCCGCGCTGGGCGACATCGCCGCCGCCTTTGTGGCCGCCGAACGGCTGTTCGGCCTGCCCGCGCTGTGGGCCGATATCGACGCCGCGCCGATGGCCGAGGCCAGCCGCCTCGCGCTGCTCGATGCGGTGGCCGGCGGCGTCCGGTTGCAAATGGCCGATCTGCTGCGCGCCCATGATCCGGGGGCGCAGCCGGGCACGCTGGTCGCACGGCTCCAGCCCGGCATCGCCCGGCTGGGCGCGGATGTCGAAGCGCTGCTGGAGGAAGAGGCGCAAGCGGCATCGCAGACGCTCGTCAACCGGCTGACCGCGACCGGTGCGCCGGTCGAGATCGTCCGCCGCGTCGCCCGGCTGCACGACATGGACGGGGCAATCGGTCTCGCCGCATTGGGTGCGGCAACCGGCACCGACGAGATCGTGCTCACCCGCGCTTTCACCCATCTGGGCGAGGCGCTGGGGCTGGACTGGGCGCAGGCGACGGCCAACCGGCTCAGCCCGACCGATCCGTGGGAAAGGCTGCTTGCCTCGGGCCTGGCCCGCGATTTCCAGCAGATGCGGCTGGATTTCCTCGCCCGCGCGCCGGCCGGCGATCCGCAGGCGCGGGTCGCGGCCTGGCTCGACCAGCAGGCGCAGCGCGTCACCCAGTTCCGCGAACTGGTCCGCCGCGCCCGTGCCACCGCCGCGCCCAACTCCGCGATGCTCGCCCAGATTGCGGGTCAGGCGCGGGTGCTGCTCGGCCGCTGACCGCGACGCCGGCCCGCTTCATCCCCCCGGCCTTGCGCGCGGCCATTGCACGCGCAAGGCCGGGGCATGAGGCGTAAAGCGGGGGACCGGACGCATAAAGGCCGGTTGGGGAAAGGACAGCGGCGATCACTGAGGCTCATTCGCGCGCAAGGCTGAAGCGCTGGCTGGCAATCGCCATCGCGGTGTTGCTGCTTGCCGCCTGGCTGTTGCTGTCGACCGCGCCCGCAGCGCCGGGCCGCGCCGCCCCCTCCCCGCAGGACGTTTCCGCCGGCCGCGCCGCCATCGCAGCGCTGAAGGCGGCGCGCGGCACCGACAACGGCATGGTGATGATCGACAATGCGATGCTGGCGGGCATCGCCGCGCTGGCGGGCGATGCCAGCGGGCGACGGCATGTCGATCTGAAAATCGCCGGCGGGCGGGTGCAGGCGGTTGCCAGCGTGCCGCTGCCGCTGGGCCTGTGGGTCAATATCCGCGCATCGGCGCTGCCGAGCGCGCAGGGTTTTCCGCCGGTCGATGCCCGGATCGGGCGGCTGCCGCTGCCGCGCGCGCTCAGCCGGGCAGCCATCCGCGCGGCGCTGTGGCTGGGCCGGCGGCGGGGTGCCGATCTGCCGCCGCTCGACCGGCTGGTGCAGCGGGTGGAGATTGGCGACGACGCATTGGTCGCGCGGGTCAGCCTGCCGCCGCGCACCGGCCTGATCGATACCGCGCTCAAGGCCGGGGGAAGCGGCTTCGACACTGCCGATGCGGTGCGGCGCTATTGCGCGCTGATTGCCGCCGACCGCGCGGCCGGGGCCGGCGCCCCGCCCCGGCTGGCCGATCAGATCCGGCGGCTGTTCGCCGATCCGCTGGCGACGCGCGACGCCCATCGCGCACGGCTGGCGGCGCTGGCGCTGCGCGCGGTGCCCGAACGCGGCGACGATCTGCTGCCCGAACTTGCCGCCGCCGCGCGGCGCAGCTGCCCGGCGGGCTTCAGCGGATCAAGGTTGGCCGATCCGGTGCTTGGCGGGCGGACAGATCTGGCGAAGCATTGGGCGCTGTCGGCGGCGCTGACCGCCGCCTTCGGCCGCGATGCCGCACGGGCGATCGGCCAGTGGAAGGAGCTGGCGGACAGCCTGCCGAGCGGATCGGGGTTCAGCTTTGTCGATCTCGCCGCCGACCGGTCGGGCATGCACGCCGCCGAGGCGCTGGGCAATCCGGCGCGCGCCGCCGAGGCCGCCGCCCTGCTCGCCCGCGCCGATGACGAGCTGTTGCTGCCGGCAGCACTGGCCCGCGCGCCCGAGGGGCTGAGCGAGGCACAGTTCCTCGCCCGCTTCGGCTCGACCGAAAGCGCACGCTTCAATGCCGCCGCGCGCACCATCGACGCCGCCCTGCCGCTCGCCCCGGCGGGCCTGGCGCGCTGATCGCCGGGCTGGACTGGCGGGCAACGATTCTGGCCGGACAAAAAGAAAGGCCGCCCGAAGGCGGCCTTTCGCAACTTTCGCCGGGACGGCGCGGCTCAGGCCGCTTCGTCTTCCAGCTCGCCGCCCTGGACCGGACCGGAATCCTGACCCTTGGCCGACACGTCACGGTCGACAAACTCGATGATCGCCATCGGAGCGGCGTCCGACGCGCGGATGCCGGCCTTGACGATGCGGGTATAGCCGCCATTGCGGTCGGCATAGCGCGGCGCCAGCACGTCAAACAGCTTCTTCAGCTGGGTGTCGTCGAGCAGCCGGACATGGGCGAGACGCCGATTGGCGAGGCCGCCCTTCTTGGCCAGCGTCACCAGCTTTTCGACATAGGGGCGAAGTTCCTTCGCCTTGGCGACAGTGGTGATGATCTGCTCATGCTTGATCAGCGCGGCAGACTGGTTGCGGAACAGGGCGGTACGATGGGATGCGGTCCGCTGAAGCTTGCGGCCGCCAACGCGATGGCGCATGTCACACTCCGTTTGTCAGGGGGCCGTGTAAGGTACCCCAAGCCGGGCAGCGCCGACATGGC
>DBAW01000097.1:0-124 GCA_002291855.1 Sphingomonas sp. UBA1000 | reverse complement strand
AGCCGGGCAGCGCCGACATGGCGCAGCCGAAGTGCGGGCCTAGAGCCAAAAACCGCACCGGAGTCAAGTCCGGCGACCGGGCGGCGGATCAGGCCTTGCCCTCGCGCGCGGCCGCGATGGCGCG
>DBAW01000008.1 GCA_002291855.1 Sphingomonas sp. UBA1000 | reverse complement strand
CTGACCACCGCCACATGCCCCGAAGGCAGGCGCGAGGAGCGCGCGAGCACGATCACGCCGCCCGGCTCCGGCCGGCGCGTGCGCGCGTAGCGCCCGGCGGCCGCGCCCCACCACTCCCACGCGTCGCCGCGCAGCTGGATGCCCGAGCGCATCCGCGCATACGGCACGCAGGACAGATCCTGATCCGGCCCATAGCCCGGCACGCCCGAACGGCTCGGCGCGGCCACGCGCGAGGTGCCGCAGCCGGTCAGCGCCGTGAGTGCGATCAGGCCCAGCATCCCCCGCCGGTCCATCGCGAACTTCCCCCATGTCACGCGCTTCCCCCGAAGCACGCGGCGTCAGGCATAGCGCGGGGATGTGGCGGAAATCCAGCGCGCAGATGGGGCGGGGACGCTTCGGCGGGTGCGAGATATCTTGATTGATTCTAGCGTAAAGTTGGATACTAATTGCGCATGCGTGAGATGATATCTGACTATCCCGCCATCTACGCCCCGCCCGCGCTGGAGGAGGAGGACCACGCCGTCATCGCCCTCATCGAGGAACAGCGAGGGCGGCTGCGCAGCTACGCCCAGCACGCGCCGCGACGCTGGCTCGGCTCGCTGCGCCGAAGCACCTTCGCGCGCGCCATCCAGGGCTCGAACAGCATCGAGGGCTACAACGTCACCATCGACGACGCGATCGCCGCCGTCGAGAACGAGCCGCCCTTCGACGAGCGGACGGAATCCTGGCTCGCCGTAAAGGGCTACCGTGACGCGCTGACCTGTATCCTGCAGGCTTCGCAAGACCCGTGGTTCGAGTTCAGCAAGCAGTTCCTGAAGAGCCTGCACTTCATGATGGTCGGCTACGACCTGTCCAAGCATCCCGGCCATTGGCGCCCCGGCGCGATCTTCATCGTCGCCGCGCAGTCGGGCGAGACGGTGTACGAGGGCCCCGCCGCCGAGCACGTGAACCCTCTGGTGGAGCAGCTTGTCGGCTATCTCCGCAGCACCGGCACCGAGCCCAACATGGTCAAGGCCGCCATGGCGCACCTGAACCTCACCATGATCCATCCCTTCAAGGACGGGAACGGCCGCATGGCGCGCGCCCTCCAAACCCTTGTGCTGGCGCGGGATGGCGTGCTGCACCCGACCTTCGCCAGCATCGAGGAATGGCTGGGGCGCAACACGGAAGAATACTACGCGGTGCTCGCGCAGACAGGCGAAGGCCGATGGAATCCAGGCCGAAGCGCGCAGGCCTGGGTGCGCTTCAATCTGAAGGCGCACTTCCAACAGGCCGCGACGTTGCTGCGCCGAACGGAGGAGTACGCCAAGCTGTATGAGGGCATCGAAGAACTGGTCGCGCAACGCGGCCTTCCCGATCGCGCCTTGCTCCCCGTGTTCGACGCCGCGCTTGGGCTGCGCCTCACCAACGCACGGTACAGGACCGACGCAGAGGTCACCGAATTCGTCGCGTCGCGGGACCTGAAAAGGCTGACGGAGGCGGGTCTGCTCGAACCCACCGGGGAGAAGCGCGGACGAACCTATTCCGCTGCCAAGCCGCTCGCAGACCTGCGAATGGCTTCACGTATCCGCCGCCCCCTCGAAGACCCATTCGCCCTGATCCGACGCGGCGCACAGCCAGCATTACCGGCTGCGGCCGACCCGCGACTGCCGGGACTCTAGGCGGGGCGCCCATCTCAATCCTCGCCCGCCTCGCCCGCCAGCCCGCCACCGCGCCGCTCGCCACGCGGGACGGGGAAGGCGGCGATGCTTCGCTCCGCCAGGCCGGGCAGATGGTCCAGAATGTCCCGCCAGGCGGCCTCGTCGCCGGCGCGGCAGGCGTCCTTCAGCTTGCGCGCCGCGTCCCGCAGCGCGATCGCGCCGAAGGTGGCGGCGGAGGCCTTGAGGCTGTGCGCCTCGTCCTCGATCCGCGCGGGGTCCGTCAGGCCGTGCATGCGGCGCACCCGGTCCTTGGTTTCCGCGCTGAACACGCTCACCAGACGCGGCAGGCGCCCGGGGCCGACGGCGGCGCGCAGCTCCTCCAGCGTCTCGCGGTCGAGCAGCGGCGCGCCGGCGCCGCCGGGTTCGGTCTCCTGCATCGGCGCGCGGGGCCGTCGCGGGCGGCTGTCGAGCGCGCGCTCGACGGCGGCGAGCAGCTGCGCGCGGTCGAGGGGCTTCGGCAGATGACCGTCCATGCCCGCCTCGTAGCAGCGCTCCGGGTCGCCGGGCATGGCCGAGGCCGTCATGGCGATGATCGGCACGCGGCCGCGCGCGCCCGCGAGCTGGCGGATGGCGCGGGTCGCCGCGAAGCCGTCCATCAGCGGCATCCGCACGTCCATGAGCACGAGGTCGTAGTCGGCGCTCTCCGCGCAGGCCGCGGCCTCGGCGCCGTCGCGGGCGAGCTCGACCGTGTAGCCCGCCTTGCGGAGGATGGCGGCGGCGACGAGCTGGTTGGCCTTGCCGTCCTCGGCCAGCAGGATGCGGCCATGGGCGAGCGGCAGGCCGGGGTGCGAGGCCTCGGCGCTGGGCGCCAGGCGCGAGGGCGGCGCGCCCGATTCCGGCACCGGCACCAGCGGCAGGTCGAAGAAGAAGGTGCTGCCCTTGCCCGGCGTGCTGTCGACGGCGATCTGCCCGCCCATCAGCTGCACCAGGCGCTTGCAGATGGCCAGCCCCAGCCCCGCGCCGGCGCGGCCATTGGCATCGGCTTCCTGGCCGATGAAGCGGCCGAACAGCCGCCCGCGCACGCCGGCGGGAATACCCACGCCGGTATCGGTGACCGCGACACCCAGCCTGCCATCGGGCAGCGCGGCCAGGCGGATTTCCACGCTGCCGCGGGTGGTGAACTTCACCGCATTGTCGGCCAGGTTCAGCAGCACCTGATGCATGCGCTTGGCATCGCCCACCATGCGCGCGGGCAGCTGGTGATCGAGGCTGGCCGACAGCGCGAGGCCCTTCTCGGCCGCCGCCGGTGCCACCAGGTCCAGCACCTGCGCCACGGGGTCGGCGATGTTGAAGGGCTCGGCGTGGATGGCGAGCTTGCCGGCCTCGATGCGCGAAAGGTCGAGCAGTTCATCGACCGTGGTCAGCATGGTGCGCGCGCAGCGGGCGGCGGTGTCGGCATAGGCGCGCTGCTCGGCGTCCAGGCCGGTGTCCTGCAGCAGGGAGATGGTGCCCATCACGCCATGCAGCGGCGTGCGGATCTCATGGCTCATGAAGGCCAGGAAATTGCTCTTTTCCTGGTTGGCATGGTCGGCGCGGCGGCGCGCGGCGAGTGCCTGGCGCTCGGCCTTCACGCGCGCGGTGACATCGTGCTGGATGCCCACGAAGGCCACCAGGTCGCCGGTGCTGTCGAACACCGGGGACATGCGCAGCTCATTGATGAAGCGCCGGCCATCCTTGCGGTAATTGGTCAGTTCGATGCGGATGGCCTCGCGCTGCATCAGCGCGCGGCGCAGCGCCTGGATGGCCTCCTTGGGCGTGCGCGGACCCTGCAGGAAGCGGCAGTTGCGGCCCAGGATGTCGGTGGGCGCATAGCCGGTGATCTTCTGGAAGGCGGGGTTGACGAAGACCAGCGGGCAGTCGGGCAGGTTGGGGTCGGCGATGACGACGCCGGTGGGCGCGGCGGCGATGGC
>DBAW01000014.1 GCA_002291855.1 Sphingomonas sp. UBA1000 | reverse complement strand
GCAGGGCCGCGACCGAGCCGCTAGCCGCGACCGGGCGGCGGCAATCGGGGCACAGCCGCCGCACCAGCCGCTGCGCGATCACTGCGCGCAGCGTGGAGGCGAGCAGGAACGGCTCCACCTTCATGTCGCGCATCCGCGTGATCGCGCCGATGGCATCGTTGGTGTGGACGGTCGACAGCACCAGATGCCCGGTCAGCGACGCCTGAACGGCGATGTCGGCAGTCTCGCGGTCGCGGATTTCGCCGACCATCACCACATCCGGGTCCTGACGCAGGATCGCGCGCAGCCCGGCGGCAAAGGTCAGCCCGACCTTGGCATTGACCTGGGTCTGGCCGACGCCCTCGACCGCATATTCGACCGGATCCTCGACGGTCAAGATGTTGCGCGTGCCGTCGTTGAGCAGCCTCAGGCTCGCATAGAGCGTCGTCGTCTTGCCCGATCCGGTCGGGCCGGTGACAAGGATGATGCCATTCGGTTCGGCCAGCGCATCGCGCAGCACCGCCTCCGCTCCGGGCGCAAGGCCGAGCAGCGCCAGATCCATCCCGGCATTGGCCTTGTCGAGGATGCGCAGCACCACCCGCTCGCCCGCGCGGCTGGGCAGGGTCGACACGCGCACGTCGAGCAGCTTGCCGCCCAGGGTCAGCGAGATGCGCCCGTCCTGCGGCACGCGCCGTTCGGCGATGTCGAGCCGCGCCATCACCTTGATGCGGCTGACCAGCACCGGCGCGACATGGGCGGGCATGCGCAGCGTCTCGCGCAGCACGCCGTCGATGCGCATCCGCACCACCAGCCCGGTTTCATAAGGCTCGACATGAATGTCCGACACGCCCTGCCGCACCGCATCGGCGATCACGCCGTTGATCAGGCGGATGGCGGGGGCATCGTCGGCGGTGTCGAGCAGATCGTCGGCGGTCGGCAGGTCGCCCGCGATCAGCGCCAGATCGTCACCCAGCCCGAGCGAGCCTGCCGCCATCGCCGCCGCCTCGCCGCCCAGCGCATAATGATCCGACAGCAGCCGGTCGAACGCGTCCGCCGCGAACAAGACGACATCAAAGCCCTGCGCCAGATGCCGCCTGACCTCGAGCAGGATCGCCGGGTCCGCGCCTTCGCGCAGCGCGACCGACAGCCGGTCCCCCGCGCCCGCCGTCAGGATGACGCCGTGACGCCGGGCAAAGCCATAGGGGATGGTGATCGGCAGCGCTGCCGGGGCGGCGGCCGCCACCGCATCGCCGGCGCGGCCGATCGTCACCGGCCGGGCTCCGGCGGCCCGGCAGCCGCGCCGGAAGACGGTGGTGCCGGCGGCGGCAGCAGGGCAGCTGCGCCCATATAATCGCGCACCAGCTCGTCGATGGTCGGCTCGGCATCGGGCTGCTGATCGACCTGCTGGGCGCGGATATAGCCATAGCGGCGCATCGCCACCGCGCGCGCATCCTCGGGCGTGCGCAGGATGGTCGGGCGGATGAACACCATCAGATTGGTCTTGGCGCGCGAACGCGAGCGCGACCGGAACAGCTCGCCCAGCCCCGGAATGTCGCCGAGCAACGGGATCTTCTCGATCGTGCGCCGTTCATTGTCGTCGAGCAGCCCGCCCAGCGCAATGATCTGGCCGTCATCGACGGTCACCGTCGTCTCGATCTCGCGCTTGTTGAGGATCAGTTCCTGATTGCTGTTCGACACCGGCCCGGCGATCGAGCTGACCTCCTGACGCAGGATCAGCTTGATCGCGCCGCCTTCGTTGATCTGCGGCCGGACCTGCAGCTGGATGCCGACATTCTGGCGCTGGATCGTGCGGAACGCATTGTCGAAATTGTTCGACAGCGCCTGTCCGGTGGTGATCGGGATTTCCTGGCCGACCAGGATGCGCGCTTCCTGATTGTCGAGCGTCATGATCGACGGCGTCGACAGCAGGTTGGACGCGGTGTCGGAGCGGACGGCGTTCAGGATCACGCCGAAAATGCCGTTGCGCCCGACATTGGTGGCAAATCCGCCCAGCCCGCCGGTCGCGCCCAGCACGGCATTGGCCGCGGCCTGTGCCAGCTGGTCGGACACCGGGCTGTTGGTGGTCGTCGTCACCACCTGCCCGTTGACGGTGGTCGTCGTCCGGTCCAGCTCGCGCGCGGCGACCGCGCCGGCGATGGTCAGGATATTGGGCTGGGCGTTCGAATAATTGGTCGCCAGCAGCGGCACGTCGCTGCCCGGTTCGCCGCCCAGCAGGAACTGCACACCCAGCCGCTTGGCCAGCTGGTCCGAAATCTCGACGATGATCGCCTCGACCAGCACCTGATCGCGGCGCGTGTCGAGCTGGCGCACCACCTCGCCCAGAATGCGCTGCGTGTCGGGCGCGGCGGCGATGATGATCGCATTCGCGCCTTCGAACCGGGTGACGATCGCGCTCTGCCGGCCGATGATGCTTTCCCCCGGCGGCACCGGCTGGGCCGGCAGCGCCGCCGGCTGGGGCGCAGCCTGCGGCGCGCTAAGCCCGCCGCCCGCGCTCCCTGCGCCGCCCAGTCCGCGCGACTGGCTGAGCCCGGCGGTCATCGCCGGCTGGGTCACGCTCTGCCCGGTCAGCTGCTGGAGCACCGGCAGCAGCAGCTGGGCATCGGCATGTTCGAGCCAGTGGACGCGCACCTCGGTGCCATTGGCCGCGCGCTGGTCAAGCTCGGTCGCGACCTGTGCGAGGCGTGCGACCGTCGCCGGATCGCCGCGCAGCACGACCGCGTTGGAACTGTCGACCGCGACCACGCTTGCGCCCGCCGCCGGTCCGCCGGCCTGGCCCGCTGCGCCGGCCCCGCCCGGCCCGATCAGCTGGGCGAGCGACCCGGCAATCTCACGCGCGCCGGCATTTTTGAGGGTGATGACCCGCGTCGCCGCGCTGTCACGGTCGATCCGCGCCAGCACCTCGCGCACGCGGCGGACATTGTCGCCGAAATCGACGATGACGAGCGAATTGCCGGCGCGATTGGCGGTCACCGAGCCTTCGCGGCTGACGAGCGGGCGGACCGTTTCCGCCGCCGAGGGCGCGTCGATGGAACGCAGGCGGACAATTTCGGTCACCAGTGCATTGGCCGCCCCGGCCCGGCCGACCCGGCTTGGCTGGCTGGCCGCGCCGTCGAGCGGCTGGACGCGGAACGCGCCCCCGCCCGCCGGCACCGCGACCAGCCCATTGGCGCGCAGCGTCGACAGGAACACTTCCAGATATTCGCTGCGCGACAGGCTGCGGTCGGTGACGACCGACACCTTGCCCTGCACCCGCTGGTCGACGATGAAGCTGCGCCCCGTGACCTTGGCCGCATCCTGGATGAAGGCGCGGATATCGGCATCGCGGACGTTGAGCGCATATTGCGCCGCCGCCGGGGCGGCGAGCACCAGCGCTGCGGCGGTGCCAAGCGCCAGCATTGCGGACAGACGGCGCATCAGCGTTGGCCCTCCGTTGCCGGCGCGCTGGCCGGCGCGGGCACGGTCGGCGGAACGGGCACGCCCTGCGCACCCATGACCGGGGCCGGCGGGGCGCTGTCCGTCTGGACGAGGAACAGCGATTCGTCACGCCCGGCGCGCCTGATCACGACATGATCGAACGCCACCGATTTGAGCGTCACGCCCGGCTCGATCTCCTCGCCCACCGCCACGCTGCGCTGCACATTGTCGCTGGCGGCAAGGATCGCCGATCCCCGGCCCGTCGCCTCGTCGACACGGGTGCCGAACAGGCTGAAGGGCAAGGCGGTGACGGTGGCCGACGCATCGCCCGATCCG
The DNA here is from genome assembly GCA_002291855.1 of Sphingomonas sp. UBA1000. Classification (GTDB taxonomy): domain Bacteria; phylum Pseudomonadota; class Alphaproteobacteria; order Sphingomonadales; family Sphingomonadaceae; genus Sphingomonas_B. Next base: position 1,052 of record DBAW01000014.1, on the reverse strand, counting down.
GCGCGGAAGAACGGATCGGTGCCGGCGGCCAGCGCGGCGCGCCCGGCGGCGGCATCGGGGCCGGGGGCGGCCGTCCATGCGCCGACCGGGCCGGTCGGGGTCACGACCGCCCAGGCCAGCCGCGCCGCCTGCACCGCGATCAGCGCGACGACCAGAAGCTCGGCCAGCAGCAGCGGATCGAACCGGGCGTCGCGCCACAGCGTGCGCCAGCGGCGCGGATCAATCGGCAGGCGCATCCATTCTCCCCAGCGTGCGGCCGCGCTAGGCCCCCTTGGTGACAGTTCGCGGAACGATTTATGACAGTCATATGGCAGCCGGCCCCGGCCAGCAACCGGCGGCACGGGCCTTGACGCTGGCCGCCCGCCCGCGCGACGGTCCGCCGGCCGAGGATAGCTGGCCGGGAGGATGGCTGGCCGGGAGGATGGCTGGCCGGGAGGATGATGTGACCGACAATCCCTATGACCAGATGGTCATCGACAGCATGATGGCTGAACCCGGCGTGCAGCGGGTGCCGACGCCCAAGCTCAGCCTGTTCATCCGGCGCGATTTCCTGACGCCGGAGGAATGCGCGCAGGTGATGGAACGCATCGACCGCAACCGCCAGCCCTCGACCGTCACCGATTACAATGGCGATGCCGCGTTCCGGACCAGCGAGACCTGCTATTTCGACGTCAACGATCCGTTGATCGTCGACATCGACCAGCGGATCTTCGCCTTTTCACGCCTCGACCTCAAATATGGCGAACCGATGCAGGGTCAGCGTTACGCGGTGGGGCAGGAGTTCAAGGCCCATACCGATTATTTCGAGCCGCAGGGCGCTGATTATCACACTCATACCCAGGTCGCCGGTCAGCGCACCTGGACGGTGATGATCTATCTGAACGAACCCGACGCGGGCGGCGCGACGCGGTTCAAGGCGATCGACAAGACCATCCAGCCCGAAACCGGCAAGCTGCTGGCGTGGAACAACCGCCGCCCCGATGGCAGCCCCAACCCGTCGACCCTGCATCACGGCATGAAGGTGCGGGCCGGCGCCAAATACATCATCACCA
>DBAW01000183.1 GCA_002291855.1 Sphingomonas sp. UBA1000 | reverse complement strand
ACCCCCGACCGCTCGGCCGCCAACGCCAGCCTGCGGGTCGCGGTCAGGTCGAGAATGGCCGGCTGGTGCCAGATTTCGATCACCACCAGCCCGACATCGTTGCAGCGCAGCGCCTCGACTGCCGCGCGCAGCACCGCCAGCGCATCGGGCATCGCCCCCAGCACCAGCCGCCCCGGATCCAGCCCGAGCGCGGCGAGCCCCGGCGCATGGAGCGCCAGCCGCCGGTCGACCGCCTCCTCGCGCAGCCAGATGAGCGGCCCGGCGGGCCGGACGAGACGGCGGGCGAGCATCGCGGCAAAGCCGGTGGCCGCCGCCGCATCCTCGGCCGCTGCCGTCAGGACTTCATGCAGCCGCCCCTGCGCCAGCCCGCCGGCCAGCGCCCGGTCGACCGCACCGTCGCCGAGCGCGCACGGCCCGTCCCGCCCCCGGCCGATCGCCGGAGCCAGAGTGACGGCCCGCCGGAAGGCGGGGTGAAGACGCACCGAATCCTGCATGGCTTCCCGCATATGTTCACTTTATGTTCCATGCGGGAACAAAGCCTGTCAAGCCCGGGGGCGCCCGGCCGAGGCGTCAGGGCCGAAACATCAGGGCCGATGCGTCAGGCCCAAGGTTTCAGGCCCCAGATTTCAGGGCTAAAGAAGCTCCGCCACCTTTTCGGCCGGGCGGCACAGCGCTGCCCCCTTGGGCGTCACCACGATCGGGCGGTTGACCAGGATCGGATGGGCACACATCGCATCAACGATCCTGGCATCCTCGACGCCCGGATCGGTCAGGCCGAGTTCGGCCGCCGGTGTCCCGCGTTCGCGCAGCAGCGCGCGCACGCCGCCTTCGATGCGCGCGGCCAGCGCCTCCAGATCGGGGCGCGTCCAGCCGGTCTTCAGATATTCAACCACCTCGGGCACGTGGCCGGCGGCTTCGATCATCGCCTTCACGTTGCGCGACGTGCCGCACGCGGGATTGTGATAGATTTTGACAGGAAAGCCGCTCATCCATCTGCCTTTTCGTCGTTTTTTCTGCTCATGACCGCAAAGCCGCTATTGTCGAGCGTCAGCTCGCCGCCACAGCCGCTGCACGTCACCCGCATCTTCAGGTCATGGCCGCACGGCACATGGCTGAGCAGCAGCGGCGGGCCGCGTTCATCGGCATACCAGCGGTCGCCCCATTGCAGCAGCCCCAGGATCACCGGATAGAGATCCAGCCCCTTTTCGGTCAGCTTGTAATCGAACCGGTCCGGGTGGTTCGAATAGGGCACGGCGCGCAATATGCCCTGCGCGACCAGCCGTTCGATCCGCCCGGCGAGAATGTTGGTCGCCATCAGCGTGTCGCGCTGGATGTCGTCGAACCGGTGGATGCCGGTAAAGGCGGCGCGCACGACCAGCGTCGCCCAGCGGTCGCCGAACAATTCGATCACCGTGTCGATCAGCGTGCCGGTGCTGCGCCGCCCGGCCACGGCCTCGGTCAGCCGCCGCCGCCGCCCATAGGTCGGCGTGACCTGCGCCAGCCCCGGCCCTTCCCGCCAGCTGACCGCGCGCGGATCGATCTCCGCATCGCACGCCGCGCACACCGGCACCGGCTCGATCGACCCGCCGCAGCTGCGGTGCACCAGATCAACGCGGAAATCGCGGGCGCGCGGTTCCCAGCGATGCTGCCAGCGCAGCATCATCAGCGCGATGCCGAACAGATCGCGCCCCTTGGTCGTCAGCACATAGACATGCCGGCGCGCCGGCAGCCGCCGGATGCGGGCAAGACAGTCATTCTCGACCAGCTTTTTCAGCCGCGCGCTCACCACAGAGCGCGGCAGGCTGGTCTGTTCGACGAACAGTTCGAACCGATTCGTGCCCAGAAAGGCGCGCTCCATGATGAGCAGCACCGGCACGTCGCCCACGACCTCCAGCGCCCGCCAGATCGAGCAGGCCCGGATAGTTTCCGCCTTCATCGTCCCCGCTCGATCCTCGCTCGCTTGCCGCGCGCCAACCCGGCCCGCGCCTGTCCATCTCGCCCCTTGGCGTCCGCCGATAGGCCGCATGGCCCGCGCCGTCAAAGACGCGCAGGCCGAATGCCCTAGAAGCGCAGGTTGAACGCCAGCGCGATGTTGCGCGGACGGTCATAAATGCCGGTATAGGCGATGCCGCCGCCGCGCGTGATCGTGGTCGACAGCGGCAGCGGCCCGGCCTGTTGCAGGATGCGCTGGTTGGTCAGGTTGCGCCCGACAAGCGCAATCTCCCAGCGGTCATCCTCGGCCGCGAGCGCGATGCGCGCGCCCAGCCGGGCAAAGGCCGATTGCCGGGTGCGCGGGTCGAGATTGGCCGAGGCGATGAAGCTGCTCGAAAAATCCATGTTGAGGTTGAAGCCAAGCTTCAGCCCGTCGGCCAGGGGCTGGCGGAAATCGGCATTGGCATTGCCCGACCAGCGCGGTGACAGCGCGTTGCGCTTGCCGGTATAGTCGCAAAACCCACCGGGGCCGGGCACTTGCTGGAAGAAGCATTGACCGCTTGTGAAGTCGGTGAACTTGAAATCGAGATAGGCGACCGCCCCGCTCAGCGTCAGCCGGTCGGTCACCGCGATCCGCGCATCGGCCTCCACCCCCTGGGTGCGCGCGCCGGCGGCGTTGCGGACGTTGAAGTTCAGCGTGCCGTCAAAGATGTTGACCTGCAGATCGTCATAATCGGTGCGATAGAGCGACAGGTTGAACGCCAGCGCCCCGGCCTTGTATTTCAGCCCCGCCTCAAGGTTGTTCGCGCGTTCGCGGTCGAACTGGAACGCCCCGGGCCGCGCCACCGTCGTCGAATCCGGCCGCGAGTTGGAGCGGATGTCGAAGCCCCCGGCCTTGGTGCCGCGCGCAAACGAGACATAGACCATCAGCGCATCGCTGACATCGAACTGCAGATTGGCCATCGGGTCGAGCCAGCTTTGCCGGAAACGGCCGGAAATCTGGTGCGCCTCGATGTTGAGCGCGCGGAACGTGCCCAGCACGACCGGCAGCGCAAAGCTGTTGGCCGGGCCGCGATTGATCACCAGCGTCCGCGCGCCGCTCTTGCGTTCATGGTTGAACCGCGCGCCCGCCGTCAGCCGCAGCGACCGGCCCAGTTCCAGCTCACCCTGCGCAAAGGCCGAGAACAGATCCGATTTCTGCGCATAGACGCGCGCATTGCTGGTGTCGCCAATCGCGTTGAACGGCGGGCCAAAGCCCAGAAACGTCCGGTTGAACCGCACCTGATCGTCGGCATCGAGCCGCGAATGCTGGTAATAGACGCCGGCGATATAGTCGAACTTCTCCCCGCCCGGCGAGGTCAGCCGCAGCTCCTGCGAGAACTGGGCATAATCCTCGCCCTGGGTGGTGCCGTCGAGCAGCGCCAGCTCGGTGAAATCGACATCGATCGTCTCGCGCGTGCGATAGTCGACATAGCCGGTGACCGAGGTCAGCACATGTTCCCCAACATCGAACTCGGTGTTGAGAACGGCGTTCAACACCCTGTTGTCGCTGACATATCTGCCATCTGCCTTGACATAATCCTCGACCGTGTCGACGGCGAGCGGCCCGGTGAACACCGCCGCATAGGTGCCGGTGGCGCCGAACGCCTCGCGCGGCTGGCCGCGGGTGCGGAAATCGGCATATTCAAGCTTCAGGCTCGCCCGTGCCGGGCCGCCCCGGTCGAAATCCACGATCCCGCGGACAAACGCCTCGCGCACATTAGGCTCGTCGCGCTGCGTCTGGCGGTTGCGGAAAAACCCGTCCATGTGGCGGTAATAGCCAACCAGCCGCGCGCCGATGCCGTCGGCGACCGGGCCGGAAATCACCCCGGTCAGCTGCGCTTCCTGATGGTTGAACTCATACAGCCCGCTCAGCGAGGCTTCCAGCTCGGCGGTCGGCCGGCGGGTGACGATGTTCACCGCCCCGGCAATCGCGTTGTTGCCGAACAGGGTCGGCTGCGGCCCGCGCAGCACCTCGATGCGCTCCAGATCGACAAGCGGCAGCCGGCTGAGCTGGTCGCGGCCGTAATAGACATTGTCGACGAACATCGCGACCGACTGTTCAAAGCCCTTATTGTCGCCCGAGGCGATGCCGCGAATGGCGATGCGGTTGGCGATCCCGGTCTGGGTGATCTTCAGATTAGGCACCGAATAGGACAGCTGCTCAAGGCTGGTCTGGCCATAGCTTTCAAGCAGCTTGCCGCTAACCGCCGAGATCGAGATCGGCACGTCCGACAGCCCTTCCGCGCGCTTCTGGGCAGTCACGATGATGTCGTCCAGCCCCTGATCGGCACTGGCACCTTGCGCCGTCTGGGCGGCGGCCGGGGCGGTCAGCGCCGTTCCCAGCAGGCACACAAGGATCGTCTGTTTCATGGCATTCCTCCCTCGCGTCCCCCGGTTCGGCCGCAGACGCGCGGTGCCGGGCTTTTTGACTTGCATAACGCGACCTACCTTAGTTAGGTATGGTTATACAAGCCGATATCGGGCATGATCGAAGCCGGTCCCCCGCAACGCAGGACAATCCGACCCCGCAATGCCGATCCCTCCCCTTCTGCGCCATAACCTGCGATTGCCGGTGATCGCCGCGCCGATGTTCCTGGTGTCCGGCCCGGACATGGTGATCGCGGCCGCGCGCGCCGGCATCATCGGCGCGCTGCCATCGCCCAATGCGCGGACGACGGCGATCCTTGACGACTGGCTGGCGCGGATCGCCGCCGAAATCGCCGGCAGCCCGGAGGCGGCGGGCTGGGCGGTCAATCTTGTCGTCCATCCCTCCAATGACCGGCTGGCCGACGATCTTGCCTGTGTGGTCCGCCACCGGCCGCCTCTGGTCATCACCGCGCTCGGCAGCCCGGCCCGGGTGGTCGATGCCGTTCACGGCTATGGCGGCCGGGTGTTTGCCGATGTGAACTCGGTCGGCTTTGCCCGCAAAGCGGCGGCGGCCGGGGTCGACGGGCTGGTGCTGGTCGCGGCCGGGGCCGGTGGCCATACCGGCGCGATGGCCGGCTTCGCCTTTGTCGAGGAGGTGCGCCGCTTCTGGGACGGGCCGCTGGTGCTGGGCGGGGCGATCGCGACCGGCCATGCAGTGCGCGCGGCCGAGATATTGGGGGCGGACCTTGCCTATATCGGCACCGGCCTGATCGCCTGTGAAGAAAGCTTGGCCGATCCGGGCTACAAGCAGATGGTGGTCGCGGCCGGCGGGGAAGACATCGTCCTGTCCCCCGGCATCACCGGGGTGCCGGCCAACTGGCTGCGCGCCAGCCTGATCGCCGCCGGCCATGATCCGGACGATATGCCAAAGGCACGCCGCCCCGATTTCGCCGATGCGCAGGGCACGGCCAAGGCCTGGAAGAATGTCTGGTCCGCCGGCCAGGGCGTCGGCACGGTCGCCGCGGTCGAGCCGCTGGCGGCGATCATCGCCCGGATCGGACAACAATATGAGGCCGCGCTCAGGCGGCCCGCCTTCGACGTTTAGGAGAGAGCCAATGCCCGCAACCCTTGTCGACACCATCGCCGCGACGCTGGGGCCAAGCGACAATCCCTATACCAGGGGCGCATGGCGGCCGACCTATAACGAATGGAACGCCGTGTTCGCCAATGGCGATGCCGAGGTGATCGGCCGCATTCCCGACGATATAGACGGCGTCTATGTCCGCACCGGCGAAAACCAGATCCATGAGCCGATCGGCCGCTATCACCCGTTTGACGGCGACGGCTTCATCCATGCCATGTCGTTCAAGGGCGGCCGCGCCAGCTATCGCAGCCGCTTTGTGCGCACCAAGGGGTTCGAGGCCGAGCGCGAGGCCGGGCGGTCGCTCTGGGCCGGGCTGATGGAGCCGCCGCACCGCTCGACCCGGCCCGGCTGGGGGGCGCAGGAATGGCTGAAGGATTCCTCGTCGACCGATGTCGTCGTCCATGCCGGGCGGATCCTGTCGACCTTCTACCAGTGCGGCGAGGGCTATCGTCTCGATCCCTTCACGATGGAGCAATATGGCACCGAGGCGTGGGTGCCGGTCGACGGCATTTCGGCGCATTGCAAGACCGACGAGGCGACGGGCGAGTTGCTGTTCTTCAATTACTCCAAGCACGCGCCCTATATGCATTATGGTGTCGTCGGCGCGGACAACCGGCTGAAACATTATGTGCCGGTGCCGCTGCCCGGCCCGCGCCTGCCACACGACATGGCGTTCACCGCCAATTATTCGATCCTGAACGACATGCCGCTGTTCTGGGATCCGGAATTGCTCAAGCGCGGCCTGCACGTCGTCCAGTTCCATCCCGACATGCCGACGCGCTTTGCGATCATCCCGCGCTATGGCCGGAGCGAGGACATACGCTGGTTCGAGGCCGAGCCGACCTATACGCTCCACTGGCTCAACGCCTATGAGGAGGGGGACGAGATCGTGCTCGACGGCTATTTTCAGGAAGAGCCGATGCCGCGATCCTATCCCGGCGCGCCCGAGGGGCTGGAACGGATGATGGCCTATCTCGACCAGCATCTGCTGAAGCCCAAGCTTCACCGCTGGCGCTTCAACCTCAGGACCGGGCGGACGCATGAGGAGCGGCTTGACGACCGCATTCTCGAATTCGGCATGTTCAACCAGAAATATGCCGGGCGGAAATATCGCTATGCCTATAGCGCGATCCCCGAGCCGGGTTGGTTCTTGTTCCGCGGGCTGGTCAAGCATGACCTCGAGACCGGGGCGAGCCAGAGCTATGAATTCGGCCCCGGCCGCTTTGCCAGCGAAAGCCCGTTCGCGCCGCGCATCGGCGCGACGGCGGAGGATGACGGCTATCTGGTGTCGTTCGTCGCCGATCTGAACAGCGACACCTCCGAATGCGTGCTGATCGACGCGCGCGACATCGCCGCCGGCCCGGTCTGCCGCATCCGCCTGCCGGAACGCATCTGCGCGGGCACGCACAGCAGCTGGGCGAATGGCAGCGATATCGGCATGGGCGACAATCCGATCCTGTCGGGCCATGGCGAAGGAGCGGCGCGATGACCGTCGCCAGCCCGGAAAAACGCGCCGCCTGCCGCGCCGAGGGCTGGTGGGGCGAGGTGACGCTCGACGACCTGTTCCGTGCCAATGCCCGCACGCATCCGGCGCGGCTGGCGCTGGTCGACGCGCCCAACCGCACCGATTTCGCCTTTGGCGCGCCCCGGCGGCTGAGCTATGCCGAGATGGAGGCGGAGGTGACGCGGCTGGCCGCGCTGCTCACCGCAGCGGGGCTGGCGCGCGGCGATGTGCTGATGGTGCAGCTGCCCAATATCAGTGAGTTCGTGACGCTCTATTTCGCCGCCGCGACCATCGGCGTGATCGTCAGCCCGGTGGCGATCCAGTATCGCTCGCACGAGCTGCGCACGATGATCGGCATCGTCCGGCCGCGCGGCTTTGTCTGCGCCACGCAGGTCCATCATGCCGATCATGTCGGCGTCGCGCGGCCGCTGCTGCCCGCCGACTGCCGGCTGATGACCTTCGGCCCCAATCCGCCGGCCGGGGCCATCGACCTGTCGGCAGGCGGCAGCGCGGGGGCCGATCCCGCCGCCGCGCGGGCGGGCCGCAGCGCCGATGACATCTTCACCATCTGCTGGACATCGGGCACGACGGGCGTGCCCAAGGGCGTCCCGCGCAGCCACAATCACTGGGTGGCGATTGCCGCCGCCTGTTATGAGGCCGCGCGGCTGGAGGACGGGGCGGTGCTGCTCAACCCCTTCCCGCTCATCAATATGGCGTCGATCGGCGGCATCACCATGTGCTGGCTGAAATCGGCCGGCACGATGGTGCTGCACCATCCCTTCGACCCGCAAGTCTATCTGCGCCAGATCGCGGTGGAGCGCCCGACCTTCACCATCGCGCCGCCTGCGGTGCTCAACATGCTGCTCCAGAACGAGGCGCTGCTCGCCAGCATCGACCTGTCGAGCGTCCGGGTGATCGGGTCCGGCTCCGCCCCGCTCGCCCCGGCGATGGTGCGCGGCTTTCAGGAGCGGCTGGGGATCGAAGTGGTCAACATCTTCGGCTCGAACGAGGGCGTGTCGCTGATCACCAGCGCCGCCGACGAGCCCGATCCCGAAGCGCGGGCATCGATTTTCCCGCGCCGGTCGCTGTTCGCCCGGCCGCATGGCGCGGGGCGCGGCCCCAATATCGAAACCCGGCTGGTGCCGCCGGACGGCGGCGCGGCCATCGAGGACGAAGGCGTGGCCGGCGAGCTGGAGATTCGCGGCCCGACCGTGTTCGAAGGCTATTGGGACGCGCCCGACCAGACCGCGCAGGCCTTCACCGCCGATGGCTGGTTCCGCACCGGCGATCTGTTCGAGATTGCCGGCGGCGGCCGCCATTACCGGTTTGTCGGCCGGTCGAAGGATCTGATCATCCGCGGCGGCGTCAACATCGCGCCCGAAGAGATCGACCAGCTGCTGGGCGGCCATCCGCTGATCGCCGAGGCCTGTGCCTTTTCCCTGCCCTGCCCGGTGATGGGCGAGCGCATCGGCCTTGCCTATGTGCCGCGCGGCGAGGCCGATCTGACGCTGGACGAAGTGACCGGCTTTCTGCGCGCCAAGGATATGGCGGTGTTCAAGCTGCCCGAACGGCTGTTCCGCCTGCCCGCCTTGCCGCGCAACGTCACCAACAAGGTGATGCGCAGCGAAGCGCGCGCACAGGCGCTGGCGATGCTTGCCGCAGCGGAGACGGCGGCATGAGCCGCGAGGTCTTCATCCTGGGCGGCGCACAGACCGATTTCGCCCGCAATGTCGCGCGCGAGGGCGGCGGCCTGTTCGAGCTGATCCGCGATGTCAGCGAAGCGGCGTTCGCCGCGACCGGCATCGCCCCCGAACAGGTCGAGACCGTGCATATCGGCAATTTCGTCGGTGAGCTGTTTGCCGGTCAGGGGCAGCTGGGCGGGTTTATGGGCCATGTCCACCCCGCGCTTGCCGGCGTGCCCGCCGCACGGCACGAGGCTGCCTGCGCGTCGGGCAGCATCGCTGCGCTCGCCGCCTCGGCCGAGATCGAGGCCGGGCGCTACGGCCTCGCGCTGGTGCTGGGGGTGGAGCTGATGCGCAACGTCCCCGGCCGGCGCGCCGCCGAATATCTGGGGGCCGCCGCCTGGGCCGGGCAGGAGGCGCAGGACGCCACCTATGTGTGGCCGCATATCTTTTCGGGCGTGGCCGACGAATATGACCGGCGTTACGGGCTGGATCGGGCGCATTTGCAGGCGATCTCGGCCAATGCCTTTGCCAATGCCCGGCGCAACCCGCTGGCACAGACGCGCGGCTGGACGGTGACGCCCGATCATCTGGGCGATGACGACGCACTCAATCCGGTGATCGAGGGCCGGCTGCGCAAATCGGACTGCGGCCAGGTGACCGACGGCGCGGCGGCGATCTTCCTCGCTTCCGCCGAGGTCGCGCGCGCCTATGCCGCGCGCACCGGCCAGCGGCTGGAATCAATCCCGCGCATCACCGGCTGGGGCCACAGCACCGCCCCCCTTGCCTTCGCGCCCAAGCTGACCGCCAGCCGCGACGGCCCGTTCGTGTTTCCATTCGTGCGCCGCGCGATGATGGATGCGCTGGCCCGTGCCGGGCTGGCCGACATCGATCAGGTCGACGGGCTGGAGGTGCATGACTGTTTTTCGATCACCCAATATATGGCGATCGACCATTTCGGCCTGACCCCGCCGGGGCAGAGCTGGCGCGCGATTGAGGACGGCACGACCGCGCTCGGCGGCCGTCTGCCGGTCAACCCCTCGGGCGGGCTGATCGGGCTTGGCCATCCGGTCGGCGCGACCGGCGTCAGGATGCTGCTCGATGCCGCGCGCCAGGTCAGCGGCCGGGCGGGCGACTGTCAGGTCGAGGGGGCGCGGCGGTTCGCGACCTTCAATGTCGGCGGCAGCGCGACGACATCGGTGTGCTTCGTGGTCGGCGTCTGACGTCATGACGCCGGTTTATCTGCACGATGCGGTGCGCACGCCGCGCGGCAAGGCGCGCGCCGATGGCGGGCTGGCGGCGCTCCGGCCCGGACAGCTGGTCGCCGGTCAGGTTGCCGCACTCGAGGCGCGGGGCGGTGCGGCGGTGCGCGCCGCCGATGCGCTGATCCTTGGCTGTGTCGGCCAGACCGACGCGCAGGGCGGGCATATCGGCCTGATCGCCCGGCTGGAGGCCGGGCTGCCCGACACCATGCCCGCGCTCAGCCTCAACAATTACTGTGCCGCGGGCCTGAGCGCGATTGGCCAGGCCGCCGCGATGATCGCCGCCGGACAGGCGGGCCATGTGCTGGCCGGCGGGGTTGAGATGATGAGCCGGGTGCCGTTCATGGGCGACCGCGCGGCCTATTACACCGACGCCGCACTGCCGCCCGACCGGCGTTACATCCCGGTGGTGCTCGCCGCCGACCGGCTGGCCGACGGGCTGGGCATCGGGCGGGAGGAGCTGGATGCGGTCGCGCTGATGTCGCAGCAGCGCGCGGCGGCGGCAG
>DBAW01000156.1 GCA_002291855.1 Sphingomonas sp. UBA1000 | reverse complement strand
GTGCGGCGCGAGCCGCACCACAAACAACACCCCCCCGCGCCGTCAGGCGCGCAAAACCCCGTCATGGCCGCGCACGGCAAAGCCGGCGGCGGCAAGGGCGGCATGGGCTTCGGCAATGCTGTGCCGGCCGAAATGGAAGATCGACGCCGCGAGCACCGCGCTCGCATGGCCGTCGCGCGCGCCCGCGACCAGATCGTCGAGCGACCCGACGCCGCCGCTCGCGACCACCGGCACATCGACCGAATCGGCGATGGTGCGGACAAGGCCGAGGTCATAGCCGCCCTGCGTCCCGTCGCGGTCCATCGACGTCACCAGCAGCTCGCCCGCGCCAAGTGCCGCCAGCCGGTGGGCATGTTCGACCGCATCGATGCCGGTCGGGCGCCGCCCGCCATGGGTGAACACCTCCCACCGGCCATCGCCGATGCGGCGCGCATCGACCGAGGCGACGACGCACTGGCTGCCGAACCGGTCGGCCAAGTCGGCGCACAGCTCGGGCCGGGCGACGGCGGCGGAGTTGACCGCGACCTTGTCCGCCCCGGCGAGCAGCAAGGCCCGCGCATCCTCGACGCTGCGCACGCCGCCGCCCACGGTCAGCGGCATGAAGCACACCTCCGCCGTGCGGCGGACGACATCGATCATCGTTCCGCGCGCCTCATGGCTGGCGGTGATGTCGAGAAAGCACAGCTCGTCGGCCCCGGCGGCGTCATAGGCGCGCGCCTGTTCGACGGGATCGCCGGCATCGATCAGATCGACGAACTGGACGCCCTTGACCACGCGGCCCCCGGCCACGTCCAGACAGGGGATGACCCGCAGCCTCACGCTCATCGGCGCAGGCTCCGCATCATAGGGCTGGCCATGATCAGCCCCGCGCCTCGGCCAGCGCGGCGGCCAGATCCAGCCGCCCGTCATAGATCGCCCGGCCGCAGATCACGCCTTCGATCCCCGGCTTGCCGCGCAGAGCGCGCACATCCTCGATCCCTGCAACGCCGCCGCTGGCGATCACCGGCAGCGACACGCCCTCGGCCAGTGCCAGCGTCGCTTCGACATTGACGCCCTTGAGCAGCCCGTCGCGCCCGATATCGGTGAACAGCAGCGCGGCGACGCCCGCATCCTCGAACCGCCGCGCCAGATCGATCACCGGCACGTCCGACACATCGGCCCAGCCCTGGGTGGCGACCATGCCGTCGCGCGCATCGACGGCGACGACGATCTTGCCGGGAAAATCGCGCGCCGCGCCGCGCACCAGATCGGGGTCGGTCAGCGCCGCCGTGCCGATCACCGCGCGCACCACGCCATAATCGAACCAGCGCTCGATGGCCGCGCGCGTGCGGATGCCGCCGCCCAGCTGGATGCAGCCCGAAAAGCCGGTGACGATCCGCCGCACCACCTGGCCGTTCACGCTTTCGCCGGCAAAGGCACCGTCAAGATCGACGATGTGCAGCCATTCCGCGCCGGCGGCGGCAAAGCTTGCTGCCTGGGCGGCGGGATCGTCGGAATAGACAGTCGCGCGGGCCATATCGCCTTCCGCGAGGCGGACGACCTGACCGGCCTTGAGGTCGATTGCGGGAAAAATGATCATGGACGCCACGCAAGAAAGGACTGGAGCAGCGCCAGCCCATAGCGCTGGCTCTTCTCGGGATGGAATTGGACGCCGACCATATTGTCGCGCCCGATGGCGGCGGTGACCGGACCGCCATGGTCGGTCACCGCAAGCACGCCCGGCCCGTGATAGGCAAAGCTGTGCAGGAAATAGGCCTCGCCCGCCGGCAGCAGCGGGTGATCGGAGGTCGGCGTCACGTCGTTCCACCCCATATGGGGCACTTTGACGCCATTTGCCGGCACCGCGCGGACCACGCCGTCCAGCCAGCCCAGCCCGGCGGTCTGGCCATGCTCCTCGCCGCTCGCCGCCATCAGCTGCATGCCGACACAGATGCCCAGAAACGGCGCGCCGTCGCCGCGCACGCGCGCATCGAGCGCGTCGATCAGCCCCGGTGCTGCCTGAAGCGCGCGCATCGCCGCGGCAAAGGCACCGACGCCGGGCAGCACGATGCGGTCGGCGCGCCGCAGCCGGTCGGGATCGGCGGTCAGCTCGACCATGCCGGCCCCGGCGGCCTTGAGCGCATTCAGCACCGAATGGACGTTGCCCGCGCCATAATCGACCAGCGCGACCGTCTCAGCCACCGAGCGTCCCTTTGGTCGAGGGAATGTCCCCGGCCTTGCGCGGGTCGATCGTCACCGCCTGACGCAGCGCCCGCGCCAGCGCCTTGAACGCGCTTTCGACCAGATGATGATTGTTGCGGCCGTAGAGATTTTCGACGTGCAGCGTCAGCCCGGCGGTCTGGGCAAAGCTGTGGAACCAGTGTTCGACCAGCTCGGTGTCCCATTCGCCCAGCTTGGTCTGGGTGAAATCGAGCTTCCACACCAGAAACGGCCGGCCGGAAATGTCGATGGCCGCGCGGGTCAGCGCCTCGTCCATCGGCGCATAGGCATGGCCATAGCGCATGATCCCGCGCCGTTCGCCGAGCGCGCGGCTGATCGCCTCGCCGATCGCCAGCGCGCAATCCTCGGTCGTGTGATGCTGGTCGATATGCAGATCGCCTTCGACCGTGACGTCGAGATCGATCAGCGAATGGCGCGCCAGCTGTTCGAGCATATGGTCGAGAAAGCCGATCCCGGTCGTCACCCGGTATTCGCCCGTCCCGTCCAGATTGACCGACACCGCGATGCGGGTTTCGCTGGTGTTGCGGGTGATCGTCGCCTGCCTCATCGTGCCCGCGCCTATGCGCGCTTGCCGTTGCGGATGCAACGCGTCTTGACCGCCCGCCCGGCAAAGTCCACGATTCGCCGCATGACTGATGCGTTGCCCGACAGCCTGATTCCCTATGACGAGATCGTGCAGGAAGCCCTGCGCGCCGTGGTCGGGCGTGTGCTGGGCGAGGTCGAGCGTTCGGGCGGGCTGCCCGGCGACCATCATTTCTACATCACGTTCAAGACCTCGGCCCCCGGCGTCGACCTGCCCAAGCACCTGACCGAGCGGTTCCCGGACGAGATGACCATCGTCCTGCAGAACAAATTCTGGGACCTGAAGGTGTTCGAGGAACGGTTCGAAGTCGGTTTGAGCTTCAACCAGATTCCCGCCCGGCTGGTGATCCCGTTCGCCGCCGTCACCGGATTCGTCGACCCGGCGGTGAACTTCGCTTTGCAGTTCCAGGCGCAGGGCGATGCCGGCGCGCCCGAGCATGACGATGCCGAAAATGATGTGCCCGGCATTGCGACGTCCGAAGACGGATCGAATGTCGTGACCGTGGATTTCGGCCGCAAGAAATAGGCCCGGAACGGCGCGTTCCGGGGCAGATGCCGGGAGGAACGATGGCCAGCCGCACCGAAACCGACAGCCTTGGCCCGGTCGAGGTTCCCGCCGACGCCTATTGGGGCGCGCAGACGGCGCGGTCGATTGCCAATTTCCCCTTTGGCCCCGCCGAGCGGATGCCGCCGGGCATTGTCCACGCGCTGGCGCTGGTCAAACAGGCGGCGGCGCGGGTCAATCGCCGCCACGGGCTTGATCCGCAGCTGGCCGATGCCATCACGGCGGCGGCGGCCGATGTCGCGGCCGGGCGGTTCGACGATCAGTTTCCGCTCGTTATCTGGCAGACCGGATCGGGCACCCAGACCAACATGAATGTGAACGAGGTGATCGCCGGCATCGCCAATGAACGGCTGGCGGGCACGCGCGGCGGCAAGGCCCCGGTTCATCCCAATGATCATGTCAATCGCGGCCAGTCCTCGAACGACAGCTTCCCGACTGCGATGCATGTGGCCGCCGCCCGCGCGCTCGCCGCCGATCTGCTGCCCGCGCTTCAGCGGATGGCAGTCGTGCTTGCCGGTCATGCCCGCGACTGGGACGGCATCGTCAAGATCGGCCGCACCCATTTGCAGGATGCGACGCCGCTGACCCTGGGGCAGGAGTTTTCCGGCTATCAGGCGCAGGTCGAAGCGGCGGTGGCGCGCCTCGAATCGGTCAGGCCGCGGCTGCATCTGCTCGCCCAGGGCGGCACTGCGGTCGGCACCGGGCTGAATGCGCCGCCCGGATTTGCCGACGCGATGGCCGCCGAGCTGGCGGCGCTGACCGGCCTGCCCTTTGCCGCCGCGCCCAATCTGTTCGCCGAACTGGCCGCGCACGATACGCTGGTCGAGCTGTCGGGCGCGCTCAACGTGCTCGCCGTCGCGCTGACCAAGATCGCCAACGACATCCGCCTGCTCGCCTCGGGGCCGCGCGCGGGGCTGGGCGAACTCGCGCTGCCGGCCAATGAACCGGGCAGCTCGATCATGCCCGGCAAGGTCAACCCCACCCAGGCCGAAATGCTGACGATGGTCGCCGCGCAGGTGATGGGCAATCATGTCGCGGTCACTGTCGGCGGCTTGCAGGGGCATCTGGAACTCAATGTCTTCAAGCCGCTGATCGGGGCCAATGTGTTGCGGTCGATCGCGCTGCTTGCGATCGGGATCGACAGCTTTACCGAACGCGCGCTTGCCGGGCTGACGCCGGAGCGGGCGTGGATCGCCGAACTGGTCGACCGGTCGCTGATGCTGGTGACGGCGCTGGCCCCGGTGATCGGCTATGACAATGCCGCCGCCATCGCCAAGCACGCCCATGCGCAGGGGCTGACGCTGCGCGAGGCCGGGCTTGCGCTCGGGCTGGTCGATGCCGTGACCTTCGACCGGCTGGTCCGGCCCGAGACGATGACGGGACCTGAAAAATGACTGGCCCGTCGCCGGGCTGACCCGCCATGTTCGCGGCTTTCATGGTATGGGCCGTCTTAACCAAGCGCGCTAACCGCAGATCGATACCTTAATCCTATCCCCGGATGACCGGTCGTGGGGACCGGCATGACGCATTGGGGGTGTCATCCAGATGAAGACCATGATGTTCAAGGCTCTGGCGTTCGCCGGGGTCGCCGCTGCCGGCGTGCTGACGAGCGCGCCCGCCTTTGCCCAGTCCGCGACCGGCGATGCGACCGTGACCGTGCTGCAGGCGCTGTCGGTCACCAAGACCGCCGATCTCAACTTCGGCAAGATCACTGCCTCGGCCAATGCCTCGACCGTCGCGGTCGCGCAGGACGGCACCCGCACCTGCGGCACCGGGCTGACCTGCTATGGCACCACCACGGCGGGCGCGTTCAACGTGCTCGGCTCGGCGGGCGAATCGGTGTCGGTGGTGCTCGACAACCCGACGATCACGCTGGCCAATGGCGCGTCGGACACGATGAGCGTCGCGCTCACCGCCTCGGCCTCGTCGCTGACGCTTGCCGGCGGCACGGGCAGCTTCCGCGTTGCGGGCGTGCTCAGCGTCGGCGCGTTCCAGGCGCAGGGCACCTATACCGGCCAATATTCGGTGTCGGTCAACTATCAGTAAGTCCGCCTGATTGCGGCCGCCGGGGCCGGGCACCGGATGCGGTGCCCGGCCCTGCGCGTGTCAGGACGCCGGCCTCGCTGCTGCTTAGCGCGGCGTTCACCATTGTCCGGCGATAGAGTGGCGGTGCGTTCTCCGCTTTCGACTCCATCGCTGCACCGTCTGTTCATGCTGTCCGCCTGCGCCGCCGCATCCGCCCCGCTGGCCGCCGCGCCGCCGGGCCTGCCCGCGCCCGAGGCGCGCGAACGCATGGCACCGGGCGGGTTCCTTGCCGCGCGGGTCGAGCCGGCGCGCGAACTGAGCTTCGGCGCGATCATCGCCAGTGCCGAGCCGCTGGTCGTCACTTTGTCGCCCGATGGCCGGCTGACCTGCCCGGCGCTGCGCTGCATCGGCAATGCCAGCCCCGGCGAAATCGCCATCACCGGCGCGGACTCCTATCTGGTGTCGATCACCGTCACTCCGGCCGCGCTCGTCAATGCTGAGGGCGATGTGCTGCGCGTGCGTCCGCTGCTTGCCGCCGAAACGCTGACGCTCCAGCCCGGCAACCGGCGCAACCGGGTGGGGCTGGGCGGCACGCTCAGCCTTGGCGCGCGTCAGGCGCCCGGTGACTATCGCGGCGAATATCTGATCACCGTCGATTATTTGTAACGCTCCCGTTTCGGTTAGCGGGATGCTAACCATATCGGATGTATCCGGGGCATGCCTGTTCACGCGGGCGCGGCACTATGGGGGGCAAGTCACGCGGCCCCCCGCCGCTTTGGGAAATTGCCGCTTTAGACAGTTGGGGTGTCTAAACATGCTTGTTTCAATCCGTGCTGCGGTCGCCATGGCCGCGGCCCTTGCCGGCCTGTTGCCGGCGGCCGGCGCATGGGCGCAGTCCGCGACCGGAACGGCCAGCGTCCGCATCGTGCAGGCGCTGAGCGTCGCCAAGACCAGCGATCTCGATTTCGGGCGAATCGTGACCGGCGGCAGCGCCGGCACCGTCACCATCGCCGCCGATGGCAGCCGCGCCTGTGGCGGCGGCCTGCAATGTCTGGGCGCGGTCAGTGCCGGGGGCTTCACGATCACCGGCGCGGCGGGCGAAACCGTCGCCGTCGCCATCGACAGCCCGAACATCCAGCTGTCGAACGGCACCGACACCATGGCGGTCGCGCTCCAGCCATCGGTGCAAAGCCTGGTGCTTGCCGAGGGCAAGGGCCAGCTGCGCATCGCCGGCATCCTGTCGGTGGGCGCGAACCAGCCGCCGGGCGTCTATTCCGGCCAATATTCGGTGTCCGTCAACTATCAGTGACCGGGTGCGGGCGGCCCCGCCCGCCCGATCCGGCCCGATCAATCCGACAAGGATTCCCGCCATGTTTTCCCGCCTGTTTGCCGGGGCGCTCGCGCTCGCGGCCGGCCTTGCCGTATGTTCCGCGCCTGCCTGTGCCCAGGGCGATCTGCTGGTCGCGCCGACCCGCCTCATCCTGTCCGGCGCATCGGGGGGCGAGGTGATCGTCAGCAATGCCGGCACCGCCACCACCACCTACCGCATCTCGCTGGTGATCAAGCGGATGGACGCATCCGGCCAGATCCATGCCGTCCCCGACGGGCAGGCGCTGCCGGCTGAAACCGCCGCGGTCGAGATGATCAACCATGCGCCGCGGCGCATTACCCTTGCGCCGCAACAGTCGCAGACGATCCGCATCGGCGTGCGCCCGCCGCCCGATCTCGCGCCTGGCGAATATCGCGCGCATCTGCTGTTCCGTGCCGTCCCCGACGCGCCCGAGGCCGCTGCCGAGGCACCCCCGCCGGGCGGCGACACCGGCATGGCGATCCGGCTGACCCCGATTTACGGCGTCGCCATTCCGGTGATCGTGCGCATCGGCGCGGTCGACGGGGCGGCGCAACTGATCTCTGCCCGGTTGCAGCCCGGCGCCGATCCGGCGATCACCGTCGATCTGGCGCGCAGCGGCGGCCGCTCGGTCTATGGCACGCTCGACGTGCTCGCGCCGGGCCGCAAGGAACCGGTCGCGACGATCAAGGGCGTGTCCGCCTATCCCGAAATCGCGGGCCGGCAGGTGCGCATTCCGGTGCCGCGCGAGCGTGTGGCCGGGGTTGCCGGGCTGGTGGTGCGCTTTACCGAGACCGATCCGGCCGGGCGCGGCGCGATGAGCGAAGTGGCGGTCAAGTAACCGGCCCGGCCGCGCGGCGACATCCCGATGGCGCGACCGGCCGCATCGCTGCTGCGCCGTGCTGCCCTGTGGCTGGGCGCGGCGCTCATCTGCTGCGCGCTGCTCGTCGCGGCGGCGGGCGCGGCGCAGGCGGCGGGGCCGTCGGCGGGACAGCTGGCGGGGTTGGCGGTCGATCCCGATGATGCGCTGCTGTTCGATCTGCGCGTTGCCGGGCTCCAGCTGGGTGGCGGCGTGCGCGCATATGACACCGCTGCCGGATTGTGCCTCAACCTGCCCGATCTGATCGACGGGCTGAACATCGCGCTGGCGTTTTCCGCCGATGGCACACGCGTCGAGGGCTGGGCGTTCGAGGAAAGCCGCCGCATCCGCATCGACCGTGGGCAAGGCGAGGTGCAGCTGCCCGGCGGCACCGCCCGGCTCGACCCGCGCAGCATCTGGGACTCGCCCGGCGGCTGGTGCGTGCGCGCCGCCGATCTGGAACGCTGGCTCGATCTTGCTTTCGATGTCGACCTGCCCGGGGCGGTGATCGGCGTGCGCACGACCGGCCGGCTGCCGATCGAGGCGGCGCTGAAGCGCGCGGCGCGGGCGGAGCGGTTGCGTGCCGCCCCGTCCGGCCCGGCCGCGCCCGGGCGGCAGGTTGCTTTGCCCTACCGGCTGTGGCGGACGCCGGCCATCGACGCCAATATTAGCTTCACCGCCGACCGGCCGGCGCCGGGCCGCATGGGCTGGCAAAGCCGCTACGAGCTGTTCGCCGCCGGCGAGGTGGCGCGCATGTCCGCCGACATGCGGCTGATTTCGGATCAGCAGGCGCGGCCGCAGGCGCTCCGGCTCAGGCTGTTCCGGGCCGATCCGGCCGGGCGGCTGCTCGGCCCGCTGCGCGCGACCCAGGTCGAGCTGGGCGATGTCGTCAGCCCGTCGACACCGCTCACCGTGCAGGCGACGCCGGGGCGGGGCGTCGCTTTGTCCAACCGGCCGCCGGGGATGAATGCGCGGCGCGACCTGATCGATTTCGCCGGCCCGATGCCGGTCGGTTGGGACGTCGAACTCTATCGCAATGGCGAGCTGCTGCGCAGCGAGACCGGGGCTGCCGCCGGGCGCTACGAGTTTCGCGATGTTGAGCTGCGGCTGGGCGTCAATGATTTCGAGCTGGTGCAATATGGCCCCCAGGGTCAGGTGCGCCGGCAGCGCCGCACGCTCAACATCGGCGCGCAGGTGCCGGGGGCGGGCGAACGCTGGTGGTCGGCAGTGCTGGTCGAGGACCGGCGCGATCTGATCGGCTGGCGCGCCCGGCCCGACCGGGCGCTGGCCCCGCCCGGCTGGCGCGGGGGCATCGCGGTCGAACAGGGGCTGGGCCATGGCACGGCGCTGGCGCTGGCCGTGCACCGCGCCCCGGTGCGCACCGGCACCCAGGGCTATGTCGAGGCCGGGCTGCGCGCGGGCGTCATGCGGCTGCTGGGCGAGGTCAATCTTGCCGCCGCGCGCGACGGCGGCCGGGCGCTGCGCATCAATGTGATCGGCGCGGTTGCGCGCACCAACATTTCGCTGGAGGCGATTCGCAACCGCGGGCTGACCAGCGAGCGGCTCGATCCTTCGGCACGGTCGGTCACCGCCATCGGCATCGACCGGCCGGTGCGCGTGGCCGGGCTGGTGCTGCCGCTGCGCTTTGATCTGCGCACCACCGTGTCGCGCGCCGAACGGCTGACCGAGGCGCGGGGGCGGGTGTCGCTGATCGCCGGGCGCGTCGCGGCGAGCGCGACGCTCGGCTGGCGGCGTGCCGCCCCGCGTCTGGGGCCGGCGCGCGACGAAGCGGTGATGGGGCTGCTGGTCAATGGCCGGATGGGCCGGATCCGGCTGCGCGGCGAGATGGACTGGGCGGTGCGGCCCCGGCCGGAACTGGTGAGCGCGCTTGCCACCGCCAATCTCGCCATCGGCCCGGCGGATGAGCTGCAACTGACCACAGGCTATGCCGGGCGCGAGCGCGCGGGCTTTGCAGGGGCCAATTACACGCGCGATTTCGGCATTCTGGCGGCGTCGTTCAACGCGCAGGCGAACAGCCGGGGCGTGTTCTCGCTGGGCCTGTCCGCGCAGTTCAGCTTCGGCCCCGGCGGCGACGGCCGGTTCGGGCGCTTCCGATCGGGCAGCCGGGCAACGGGCGGCGCGCTCGCGGTCAGTGCCTTTTCCGATCTGAATGGCGACGGGGTGCGCCAGCCCGGCGAGCCGGCCGTGCCGGTTGGCGGCCTGATCGTCGACGGGGCACCGCTCGACGCGCCGGACCGCGCCGCCACACCCGCACCCTGGATGATCGACGGGCTGGACCCGGCGGTGCCGGTGCAGGTCGCGCTCGATCCGGCGCGGCTCGCCGATCCGTTCGACGCGCCCGGTGATGCCGGGGTTGCCGCCGTGCCGCGTGCCGGGCTGGTGACGCCGGTCGAGCTGGCGATCGTGCGCACCGCGACCGTCGACGGCACGCTGGCGCGGGCCGGGCGGCCGCTGGCGGGCGAGGAGGTGGCGCTGGTCGACCGGCAGGGCGTCGTCGTCCACCGGCTGCGCACCGAGTTTGACGGTTATTTCAGCTTTGAACGGGTAAAACTCGGCCAGTATCAGCTGCGCCTGCTGCGCGGCGGCACCGACTGCACTGCCGAACCCATCGTGATCGGGCCGGAGCGGCTGGCCCTGCGGCTGGGGTTGGTCGAACTGGCGCGCCCGCCCGAACGGCTGGCGCGGCGATGACCGGCCATTTGCCCCGGCTCCCATTCCACCCGTCCGGCCGCCCCGCTATAGCGGGATCAACGGCCCGGCCAGCACCGAGAGATCATGCCTGAATCCAAGCTCTACCGCCTGTTGCGCGCGATCAAGCACCGGCTGGTCGGCGCGAACCTGCCGCCCGACCTGCTGGCCGAACGCTATCCGGATCAGGATATCGGCCCGTTCAGCTATGGCGATCTGCACCTGCCTGCCTATCCGGGCGATGCGCGGCTGCGCATGGGGGCCTATTGCTCGGTCGCGGCCGGGGTGCAGGTGCTGCTGGGCGGCGAACACCGGCCGGACTGGGTGACCACCTATCCCTTTCCGGCCAAGGATCCGCGCTTTGCCGCCATTCCCGGCCATCCGCGCACCAAGGGCGATGTGGTGATCGGCAATGATGTCTGGCTGGGGCGGGAAGCGATGATCCTGTCGGGCGTCACCATCGGCGACGGCGCGGTGATCGGCGCGCGCGCGCTCGTGACGCGCGACGTGCCGCCTTATGCCATCGTCGCCGGAAACCCGGCGGTCATGGTGCGCAAGCGGTTCGACGATGCGACCATCGCCCGGCTGCTCGCGCTGCGCTGGTGGGACTGGCCGGCCGAACGCGTCGCGCGCGCGGTGCCGATGATGCTCGACCGCGACATTGCCGCGTTTCTGGATGCCGCGGAGGCGGGGCGGATCTGAGGGGGTTGTGTGTTGGGAAGAACGGCACCGGATATTGTCAGCTAGGAGAACGGCACCGGCCCGCAC
>DBAW01000068.1 GCA_002291855.1 Sphingomonas sp. UBA1000 | reverse complement strand
TCCCGGCGGCCGAGGTCGCGGCGACCGAGGCATGGCGCACCGGCCAGCCGCATGTGGCAGGAGCCTGATCCGATGCACGCCGCCCCCATGACCGCCCCCGGCCAGCCGCGCGTCCATTACGAGCTGGACGAGCATCCCCATGCCGAGGGGCACAGCACGATGCTCGGCTTCTGGATCTATCTGATGAGCGACTGTCTCATCTTCGCGATCCTGTTCGCCTGTTATGCGGTGCTGGGCGGCAATCTGGCCGCCGGGCCGGGGCCGAAGGACCTGTTCGACCTGAAGCTGGTCGCGCTCAACACCGCGATGCTGCTGATGTCCTCGCTCACCTATGGCATGGCGATGATCGCGATGCAGCAGCGCCGGCTGGCCCAGACCCGGCTGTGGCTGGCGGTCACCGGCCTGTTCGGGGCGGCGTTCCTTGCCATCGAACTCTATGAGTTCGCGCATCTGATCCATCTGGGCGCGACGCCGCAGCGCAGCGCCTTTCTGTCGGCGTTTTTCACGCTGGTCGGCACGCACGGGCTGCACGTCACCTTCGGGCTGGTGTGGCTGGTGACGCTGTTCGTCCAGCTGGGCCGGCACGGGCTGATCGCCGCCAATCAGCGGCGCGTCGCCTGTCTCAGCCTGTTCTGGCATTTCCTTGACGTCATCTGGATCGGCGTCTTCACCTTTGTCTATCTGCTGGGGATGGTGCAATGAGCGCTGAACTGCACGGCGATCCGCATGGCGGCCATGGCGGGGCCGAAATTCCCCATGCCTCGATGCGCGATTACACGATCGGCTTTGCCCTGTCGGTGGCGCTGACCGCGATCCCGTTCGCGCTGGTGATGACGGGGGCGCTGTCGGCCACGCTCACCGCCGTGCTGGTGATGGCGCTGGCGGTTGCCCAGATCATCGTCCACATGGTATTCTTCCTGCACATGACCCCCAGGGCCGAAGGCGGCTGGACGATGACCTCGCTCATCTTCACGATCATCGTCGTGATGATCATGCTGGCGGGATCGCTGTGGGTGATGAGCCATCTGAACAGCAACATGATGCCGATGGCGCACGACACGGCCGCGATGCCGTGAGCGCGCGCCCGTCGGCCGCGCGCATCGTGCTGACCGGCGGGCTGCTGATCCTGATGCTCGCCGGCATTGCGCTTGGCGTGTGGCAGTTCAGACGCATGGCGTGGAAACAGGCGCTGATCGCGCAGGTGGAGGCGCGGCTGCGCGCCCCGCCCGTCCCCGCCCCCGGCCCGGCGGACTGGGCCGCGATCAGCGCCGCGCGCGACGCCTATCGCCGCGTCACCATGACCGGCACGTTCCGCCATGACCGCGAGACGCTGGTGCAGGCGGTAACGCAGCGCGGCAGCGGCTATTGGGTGCTGACCCCGCTGGTCGGGCGCGGCTTTACCGTGCTCGTCAATCGCGGCTTCGTGCCCGCCGCCGCGCGCGATCCGGCCCAAAGGCGCGCGGGCAATGGCGCGGGGCCGGCCCGCATCAACGGACTGCTGCGGCTGAGCGAGCCGGGCGGCGGTTTTCTGCGCGCCAATGATCCGGCGCGCGACCGCTGGCATTCGCGCGATGTGGCCGCCATCGCCGCCGCGCGGCGGCTGGGCCGGGTCGCGCCCTATTTCATCGATGCCGATGCGACGCCCAATCGCGGCGGGCTCCCGGTTGGCGGGCTGACGGTCGTGCGCTTTGCCGACAATCATCTCGTCTATGCGCTCACCTGGCTGGCGCTGGCGGCGGGGTGCGGGGTGGGCGCGGCTCTGCTATGGCGGCGCGGGTGAGCATCGCCGCACCGGACCCCGCCGCTCCCCCGGATGCCGCGCCTGACGCGGGCCTCCGCAACATGGCGCTGCTCGTCCAGCTGCGCTGGCTGGCGGTGGGCGGGCAGCTGGCGACGATTCTGGTCGTGCACGGGCCGATGGGGATCAGGCTGCCGCTCGCGCCGCTGATCGGCACATTGCTGCTGCTGGTCGCGATCAATCTGATCAGCCTGCCGGCGCTGCGCCGCCGCCAGTCGGTGTCCGAGCCCGCGCTGCTTGCCGCCTTGCTGTTCGATGTCGGCGCGCTGACCTGGCAGCTGCATTTCACCGGCGGGCTCGCCAATCCGTTCGTCTGGCTGTTCCTGCTCCAGGTGGTGATCGGCGCGGTGCTGCTGCCCTCGGGCGCGTCCTGGGCGGTGGTCGGGGCAAGCCTGTTCGCGCTGTTCGTGCTGGCGGTCGATCCGGTGCCGCTGGCGCTGCCGCCGCCCTATGACGCGCAGCCGCTTGCCCTTTATCTTCAGGGCAGCATCGTCAGCTTCATCCTGATCGTCATCCTGCTGGTCGCGTTCGTCACCCGCATCGCCCGCAACCTGAAAGAACGCGACGCCGCGCTGGCCGCGATCCGCCAGCGCGCGGCGGAGGAGGACCATATCATCCGCATGGGGCTGCTCGCCTCGGGCGCGGCGCATGAGCTGGGGACGCCGCTTGCGACGCTGTCGGTGCTGGTCAATGACTGGCGGACATTGCCCGAGGTGCAGGACCAGCCGGCGCTTGCCGATGATATCGAGGACATGGAGGCCGCGATCCGGCGCTGCAAAACCATCGTCAGCGGCATCCTGATGTCGGCCGGCGAGGCGCGCGGCGAGGCGACCGAACGCACGACGCTGCGCGCCTTTCTGGCCGGCATCGTCGCTGAATGGCAGCGGGTGCGCGGGCTGCGCCGGCTGGAGCTGACCGACGATCTCGCCACCGATCTGCCGATCCTGTCGGACCCCGCGCTGCGTCAGGTGATCGGCACCGCGATCGACAATGCCGCCGAGGTGTCGCCCGACTGGGTCGGCCTGCACGCGACGCTCGCCGGCAGGGCACTGGTGCTGAGCGTGACCGACCGGGGACCGGGCTTTCCCGCCGATCTGCTCGACGGATTCGGCCGCCCCTATCGCTCGACCAAGGACCGGCCGGGGGCGGGGCTGGGGCTGTTCCTGCTGGTCAATGTGGTCAGGAAGCTGGGCGGCACCGCCGCGGGCACCAACCTGCCCGAAGGCGGCGCGCGGGTGACGATCCGGCTGCCGCTGGCGGCGCTGACCGTGCCCGAGCGGGCGGGCGCATGAGCACGCCGCCCCTGCTGCCGCCCCAGTTGTTGATCGTCGAGGACGATCCGGCCTTTGCCCGCACCCTTGCCCGCTCGTTCGAACGGCGCGGCTATCAGGTGGCGACCGCGACCGGGCACGACCAGCTGGCGGCCCTGCTCGCGACCGGCGCGCGCCCCGGCCATGCGGTCGTCGATCTGAAGCTGGCCGGCGGCGCATCGGGGCTGGCCTGTGTCCAGACGCTGCGCCAGGCGCTGCCCGACGCGCGGATCGTCGTGCTGACAGGTTTCGCGAGCATCGCCACCGCGGTCGAGGCGATCAAGCTCGGTGCCGATCATTATCTCGCCAAGCCGTCCAACACCGACGATATCGAGGCGGCGTTCGCGCGCATCGGCGGCGATGTCGACGCCCCGGTCGATGGCCGCCAATCCTCGATCAAGACGGTCGAATGGGAACATATCCATCAGGTGCTGGTGGAGACCGAGTTCAACATCTCCGAGGCTGCCCGGCGACTGGGGATGCACCGCCGCACGCTTGCCCGGAAGCTGGAGAAGCGCCAGCTGCGCTGAGCGCCCCCGCCGGCTCAGCGGCCCGGCGCGACCGCCCCGTCGGCCAATGGCATGTCCGGCCGTTCACAAGCGGGCGCAAGCAGGCGCAGCAGCGGGCCGGTCAGCACCGTGCAAGCCAGCGCCATCAGGATCAGCGGGGCAAACAGCGCCTCGCCGATCACGCCGCGTTCGACCAGAATGGTCGCGACCAGCACCTCCATCAGCCCCTTGGTCTGGAGCGCGACGCCCAGCGCCAGCCCCTCGCGCCGGGGCAGGCCGGCGATCCGCGCAGCCAGCGCGACCCCGGCCACCTTGGCCATCACCGCCGCAAGCGTGAGCGTCAGCACCAGCGCGATCAGCGCGGGCGACAGCAGATCGGCGGTGATGCGCAGCCCCGTCGCCATGAAGAAAAACGGCATCAGCAGATACAGCGACGGCCATTCGATCCGCGCGCGCATGTCCGCGCGCAGCCGGGCGGGCATCATCATGCCGGCCGCAAACGCGCCGATCACCGCGCCCAGCCCGATCATGTCGGCAAGCGCCGCCGACAGCGCGGCAAAGCCGGCCCCGACGATCAGCGGCGCGCTGCCATCGCCCCGCCCCGCCAGCCAGCCAAGGCCGCGCCCCGCCGCCCATAGCAGCAGGACGTAAACGGGCAGCCACAGCAATGC
>DBAW01000070.1:1902-3162 GCA_002291855.1 Sphingomonas sp. UBA1000 | reverse complement strand
TTCCGCCGACTTCATCCGCCGCGTGCCTTCAAAGCTGAACGGCTTGGTGACGACGCCGACGGTCAGGATGCCGCGCTCGCGCGCCGCCTTGGCGATCACCGGGGCCGCACCGGTGCCGGTGCCGCCGCCCATGCCGGCGGCGATGAAGCACATATGCGCGCCGTCAAGCGCGCGTTCGACCTGCTCGATCGTTTCCTCGGCGGCGGCGCGGCCGATTTCGGGGCGCGAACCCGCACCCAGACCCTGGGTGATCTTGAGGCCAAGCTGGATCCGCCTTTCGGCAGGCGAGGCGTTGAGCGCCTGGGCATCGGTGTTGCAGACGATGAAATCAACGCCCTGCACCTCGGATGCGATCATGTTGGCGATCGCATTGCCACCCGCGCCGCCGACGCCGATCACGCTGATCCGCGGCCGCAGCTCATCGACCTCGGGCGGGATAAACTCGATGCTCATACCTCAACAACTCCCGTCGCTTTCCCCGTCGGCGAAGCGCTCGCCCCCGCATCACTTATGAATCAGCGGATTCACCAAATCGAGCCAAATCTTAATAATCCACAACATTATTCACAGATTGGTCCGGAACGCCGCCACCAGCCGCTGGATCAGCGCCGATCCGCTGGCCCTGACCATCGTCTGCGCTGCGGCAAGCGGCGCGGTGCGCAGATCGACCGGGTCGGACGCGGCATAGCAGGTCAGCCCGGCGAGCGTCGCAAAGGCCGGGCCGCTATGCGCATCGGGCAGCCCCGCCAGCCCGCGCGGCCGGCCGACCCTGACCGCACGGCCAAGCACGCCCTGCGCATAATCGGCCATGCCCTTCAGCTCGGCCCCGCCGCCGGTCAGCACCACCTGACGGCCATTGGGCCCGGCAAAGCCCATATCCTTGAGCGCCCGGGAAATATCGCCCATCATCTGTTCCAGCCGCTGGCGGATCACCGCGATCAGCTGCGCGCGGGTGATGCGCTGGACATCGCCCCCCTCCTCTTCGGCCGACAGCGGCGCGACGTCGATCATGTCGTGATTGTCGCGCGGGCTGGCGGTTGCCGAGCCGTAAAAGCATTTCATCCGTTCGGCCTGCGCGCGCCTTGTGCCGAACGCCGAGGCGATGTCGTCGGTGATGTCGGCCGCCCCGATGGGCAGCGAGGCGAGCGCGACCAGCACCCCGCCTGAAAACAGCGACACGTTGGTGACGCCCGCGCCCAGCTCGACCAGCGCGACGCCCAGATCGCGTTCCTCGTCCGACAGGCAGGCAAGCCCGGTCGC
>DBAW01000070.1:0-1509 GCA_002291855.1 Sphingomonas sp. UBA1000 | reverse complement strand
AGATCGAGGTTGCGGACCGGCGACGGATCGGCGGCGACGACATGGATGTTGACGCCCAGCCGGTCGGCGTGCAGCCCGCGCGGGTTGCGGACGTCGGTCAGCCCGTCGATCGTGTAGAGCGTCGGTTGCGCGTGCAGCACCATCCGCCCGGCCGGATCGATCGACTCGCGCCCGGCGGCGAGCAGCTGGTCGATATCCTGCTGCTCGATCCGGTGGCCGCCCAGCTCGACCTCGACCGAGGCGATGTTGCTCACCAGCCCGCCGGCTGAAAAGCTGACCCACACATCCTCGATATTGACCCCGGCGATGCGTTCGGCCTGCTCCACCGCCTCGCGCACCGCCAGTTCGGTCGCCGCCATGTCGGCGACATAGCCGCGCTTGACGCCCCGGCTCTCGCGCTGGCCGGTACCCAGCACCTCGATGCCCCCGCTTTCGCCGCGCGCGGCGATCAGCGCCGACACCTTGGATGATCCGATGTCGAGCGCTGTGATCAGCCGCTCCGTCCGCGCGCCCGCGCTCCGCCCGTCCCGTCTGCTCATATGCTGTCGCTCACCCTCGCCAGTCCGCCATTGCGCGCGGCAGGGCGCGCCGGCCGGGCACCCCCCGCGCCGGGTGCCGCCGCGCCCTCCGCCCCGTCACCCGCAGTTTCATCGGCCGCGTCGATGGCGGCATCGTCCGCCTGATCGTCGATTGCCCGCGCCTGGCGGTTGATCCGCGCGACGAAGCGGGTGGGATCGCGCATGTCGAAGCGCACGAACTGCCCGCCGAGCAGCCGCCGGTCGGCATCGAGCCGCGCGAATTTGACCAGCGCGGTTTTGGCCGCCGCCTCGCCTTCGGGCAGGGCCAGCGTCTCGCCCGACTGGAAGCGCAGATCCCAGCGCCGGTCGCCGATCCAGGTCGCGCCGACCAGCACCGGGCGCAGCGCCGGGGCCTTGTCGATCAGCGCCAGCAACTGCCCGGCATGGCGGTTGGCATCGGGACCGATCAGCAGCGGCAGATCGGGCATCGCCACCGCCGACACATCCTCCAGCACCACCCCGGCGGCATCGACGAGGCGCAGCCGCCCCTGATGCTGCCAGACCGCCGCCGGCTGCCGCTCGACCAGATCGACGACCAGCGTGTCGGGCAGCCGGCGCGACACCCGCGCATCGGCGATCCAGCCATAACGCAGCAGCTGTTCGCGCACCCGGTCGAGATCAACGAGCGGCATCGCCAGCGAATGCTGGTCGAAGGCGATGGCATAGACGGTCAGCCGGTCCATGTTGCGCACGCCGTTCAGCTCGACCCGCTTGACCTGAAAGCCCGCCCGCGCGGTCAGGTCGGCCAGCGCCGCCCCCGCCATTGCCGGCACCCCCATCAGATGGAGGATGACGAGCGCAATCGCCGCCCCGCCGGTCAGGATCGCGCCGGTGACCATGCGCTCGACCGTCTCCGGGCTGATCGGCGCAAGGCCGAGCAGCCGCGCGAACAGCCCCGGCCGGGCCGGAGCCGCCGTCCGCGCGCGCCGCC
>DBAW01000232.1:610-4294 GCA_002291855.1 Sphingomonas sp. UBA1000 | reverse complement strand
GCCCGTGCGGCGTAAGCCGCACCACAAAAAACCGCCCCCGCGCCGGGAGGCGCGCAAAAACGCCCCGCCCGGGCGCTTCAGTCAGCCGACAAAGGCGCGTTCGATCACATAATCGCCGGGCGCGGCGTTCGAGCCTTCGACAAAGCCGAGCGCGTCGAACCGGGCGGCGAACTCCTTGATCATCTCCATGCTGCCGCACAGCATCACCCGGTCGGCCGCCGGATCGAACGCGGCCGGGCCGTCCAGCCCCGCAAAGATCGCGCCATTGTCGATCAGCGCGCCGATACGCCCGCTGGTGCGGAACGGCTCGCGCGTCACCGTCGGCAGGTAATGGAACTGCGCCCGCGCCTGATCCTCGACCAGCGGATCGCCGGTCAGCTTGCCTTCGAGCAGGTCGAAATAGGCCAGTTCCGACACCCGCCGCACCGAATGGGCGACGAGGATCTGGTCATAAAGCTCATAGACGTCGGGATCGCGGATCAGGCTCATGAACGGCGCCAGCCCGGTGCCGGTCGACAGCAGGAACAGCCGCTTGCCGGGCTTGAGCGCGTCGGTCACCAGCGTGCCCGTCGGCTTGCGGCCGAGATAGATCTGGTCGCCGGGCTGGATGTGCTGGAGCCGCGAGGTCAGCGGGCCATTCTCAACCTTGATCGACAGGAACTCCAGCTCCTCGTCCCAGGCCGGGCTGGCGACCGAATAGGCGCGCAGCAGCGGCTTGCCATTGTCGCCGGGCAGGCCGATCATCACGAACTCGCCCGAGCGGAAGCGGAACGAGGGCGGGCGGGTGATGCGGAAGCTGAACAGCCGGTCATCCCAGTGATGCACGGTCTGCACGGTCTCGACGCTAAGCGCGCCGGTCGGCTCGAGCGCGGCCGGCACGGGGGCCGCCGCAGATCCGGTCTGCCCGCTCATGCCGCGTGCTCCGCCAGGGCGGCACCGGGCCGCGCCGCAAGACCCAGATCGGCACGCATCACATTCTTCTCCCGCTGACAGGCCGGGCATGCGCCCGCAAGATTTCGCCCTGTAGCTAGGAACGCGTTTCGCGAACAAGGGGATTCGCGCTTGGGGCGGCCCGGCAAAGCCTGTCTTGACGCGCGCGGCCGGGCAGGTCGGCTGGGCGGTGCCGGCTGGCGGGGAGGGCGTGGTTGCGGGTCACGCGCACCTCGGCAACCACGATCAGCGCCCGCATCCGTTCGGCGAGCAGGTCGAGCGCCTGATCCGCAATCGGGTCGAGCTGGACATCCAGCTGCACCATGTCGCCGCGGCGCGCCATCGTCACCGCCCGCGGCAGGATCGCGCGCTGGGCGAGCTGGTCGAGCAGCCGGGCCGGCGTTCCGGCGTCTGCGGTGGCAAGGATGCTGAGCCGCGCCGATGCCCCGGTCATGCCGCGATTCCTGTCCTGTTCAGCCCGACCTTGCCTTCGGCCATCACCGCCTCGGCCATCGCATCGGCGACCTCGGCCGGCGTCGCGCCGCATTCGGCCGCGCGGGCAAGGATCAGCGCCATGCGCGGGCCGATGGCGCGCACCCGCGCCTCGACCGCATCGGCGGCCTCGCCCAGATATTCGGCGGCGACATTGATGATTCCGCCGGCATTGGCGACATAATCGGGGGCATAGAGGATGCCGCGTTCGGCCAGCCGCGCGCCATCCTCGGGCGTCGCCAGCTGGTTGTTGGCCGCGCCGCACACCAGCCGGGCGTTGAGTGCGGCAATGCCGTCGCGGTCGAGCGTGCCGCCGAGCGCGCACGGCGCGAAGATGTCGGCATCGGCGGCAATGATCGCCTCCGGCGGCACGGTGCTTGCGCCGAAGCGCGCGGCGACCGCCGCCGCCCGTGCCGCATCGGCATCGGCGACGACCAGCTTTGCGCCCGCTTCGTGCAGCAGCGCGCACAGCGCCGCGCCGACCTGGCCGACGCCCTGCACCGCCACCCGCAGCCCGGACAGGCCCGATGGCCCGCGCGCCAGGCTGCGCGCCGCCGCCTCCATCGCCACGAACACGCCCAGGGCCGTCCACGGGCTGGGATCGCCCCCGGCCTGGCCGGGGCGCGCGGGCAGCCCGGCGACGAACCGGGTCCGCGCGCGCACCTCTGCCATGTCGGCGGTCGTCGTGCCGACATCCTCGGCCGTCACATAGGCGCCGTCGAGCGCGGCGACCGCGCGGCCAAAGGCGGCAAACAGCCGCGCCCGGCCGGCCAGCGCGGCGGGCATGCGGATCACCGCCTTGCCGCCGCCAAAGGGCAGGCCGGCCAGCGCGTTCTTGTAGCTCATGCCGCGCGCCAGCCGCAGCGCATCGGCCAGCATCGCGGCGTCATCGGCATAGTGCCACAGCCGGCACCCGCCCGCCGCCGGGCCAAGCGCGGTCGAATGAATGGCGATCACGCCCTTCAGGCCCGATTCGGCATCCTCGATCAGATGGACGGCTTCATGCGGGGCGTGGGTGGCAGCGGACAGATGGGCCATGGTAGCGACTCGGGCAGGAGGGGGTGGGCAAATCATCGCCAAAATCATCCGCATCTTCTTGCCTATCTTGTGCGGATCGGCATTTTCTGCGCAAAATCATGCCAAGGATCATCGATATTGGGGAACGATATGCCGGACCTTGATGCGTTCGACCGCAAGATCCTGCGCGAGCTGCAACAGGATGCCGGCCTGTCGATGGCCGAGCTGGCGGAGCGGGTCGGCCTGTCGACCTCGCCCTGCTGGCGGCGGGTGCAGCGGCTGACCGAGGACGGGCTGATCCGCCGCCGCGTCGCGCTGCTCGACCGGCAGGCGCTGGGGCTGAAGGCGCAGATCTTCGCACAGGTGAAGCTCAACTCGCATGGCCGCGCCAATCTGGAGGAGTTCAGCGCCGCGATCCGCGACTATCCCGAAGTGCTCGAATGCTATGTGCTGATGGGGACGGTCGATTTCCTGCTCAAGATCGTCGTCGAGGATGTCGACGCCTATGAACGCTTTTTCTTCGACCGGCTGAGCCGCGTGCCGGGGGTGCAGGAAATCAACTCGGTGGTCGCGCTGTCGGAAATCAAGGCGACGACCGCGCTGCCGGTGTGACGGGCGCATGCTGTCCGGTCGTGCTGACGGCACCGCTTTCCCGCTTTGCGCCGCCGGGCACGGCGGCGTCGCGCAATACCCCGGTTCGACACAGTAAACAGGCTAGGACGATGCGATGAAGACAAGACCGCCTTTCACACCAAGATGTCTGTTCATGGCCTGGGTGTTTGGCTGGGCAACGGCGATCTATCTGCCGAGTCTGTTGATCGCCTCGCTGGCGCTGTCACCGCTTGCAGCCAGCGGGAACCTCCTCGTTGATTCATTCAGGGTCGCCGACGAGGTCTCGCCTGCCGCAAAGCTGGCATATGCGATCCTGTTCGGTGGATTGGTGCTGGCCGTTCGTGCGCGGGGCGGTGGTGGTCGCTTGGGGAGCGATGCGCTGCTTGGCGCGATCAGCATGATGCTCGTGCTGGCTCTTTTGCCCGAATATTGGTCGCGGGGCTTTGGCGTCGGCCTCATCGGGGTCAGGTTCGCACCGCTCCCCACGATCGTCTATGTGGCCGGCGGCATTGTGAGCGGTGCCGTATTTTCGGTGTCCGAGGCGCGGTGCCGCATGCGCGGCCTGACGTCGCCGCGGAGATAAACCCATCAGAACTCGCGCGACAGGGCGAACTCGACGCGGGTGCGGTTGAA
>DBAW01000232.1:0-266 GCA_002291855.1 Sphingomonas sp. UBA1000 | reverse complement strand
TCGAAGATCGGGATGGTCGAGCTGCTCGACGTGCGGGTGATGCGGATCAGCGGTGCCAGCCCGTGCAGCGTGAAGCGGCGCAGGATCAGCCCGGCGGTCAGGTCGGTCCGCGTGTCGCGCCGCACCGCGCCGAACAGCGGGTCGCGGGCATCGCCCTGCAGCCGGCTGCCCACCGCCTGCAGGAACAGCAATTGCTTGCCGAACGCGCGCGAGGCGAGCAGATCGAACGCGACCGTGCGGTTGGCGAGGAAGGCCTCGCGCGCATC
>DBAW01000201.1 GCA_002291855.1 Sphingomonas sp. UBA1000 | reverse complement strand
ATTCCACCCGCGCCTATCAGGGGCTGGCCGGCGGGCTGACCGATGACGAGATATTGGCGCTGCACCGCGTCGGCAGCGAAGGGCTGATGCCCGACCGCACTCTGGTGCTGACCATGCCGGTTGCCGCCGCCACGGCGCGGATGGTTGCCCGCGACGGCGCCGATGCGGACCGTTTCGCCGCGCGCAATGACGGGTTTCTGGACCGGGTGGCGGAGGCGTTCGTGGCGCTCGCCGCGCGCGAGCCGGAGCGGTTTCGCCTGATCGCCGCCGATGGCCCGGCCGAGGCGGTGACCGCCCGGCTGCTCGCCGCGCTCGACGATCTGACGTCATGACGGCGCTGCGCGGGCACGAGGCGCAGACCGCCGCCTTTGTCGAGGCGATGCGCGGCGGGCGGCTGCACCATGCCTGGCTGCTCGCCGGGCCGAAAGGGGTGGGCAAGGGCGGCTTTGCCCGTGCGGCGGCCGCGCGGCTGCTGGCCGAAGCCGCCGGCCCGCCGCCTGCGGGCGAGGGGCTGGCGGTGCCCGCCGATCACCCGACCGCAAAGCTGATCGCCGCCGACGCCCATCCCGATTTCCGGGTGATCGAACGGCTGGTGCGCGAGGGGCGGGGCGAGGAACTGGCGCGCAACATCAGCATCGATCAGATCCGCGCGCTGATCCCGATGCTGGGCATGGCCCCGGCGCTGTCCACCCGCCGGGTGATCGTGATCGACGCGGTCGACGATCTGGAGCGCGCGGGGGCCAACGCGCTGCTCAAAAGCCTCGAAGAGCCGCCGGCGGGCACGATCTTCCTGCTCGTCAGCCATTCGCCCGGGCGGCTGCTGCCGACGATCCGGTCGCGCTGCCGGATTCTGCGTTTCCAGTCACTTGGCGATGACGTCATGGCAGCAGCGCTGGCCGATGCGCTGCCCGGGGCGACCCCGGACGAGCTGACCGCGCTGGTGCGCGCGGGCGGCGGCGCGCCGGGGCAGGCGCTGCGCTTTGCCGGGCTCGACCTTGCCGGGCTGGACGCGGCGCTCGCCCGGATCGCGGACACCGGCGATGCCGGCAATGCCGAGCGGCTGGCGCTTGCCAAGGCGCTGTCGGCCAAATCGGTGCAGCCGCGCTATCAGGCGTTTCTCGAGCGCGCGCCGGCCTTTCTGGTCGACCGCGCCCGCACCGCGCGGGGCGCGCAACTGGCCGCGATCCTGGGCGAATGGGAACGCGCGCGCGATCTTGCCGCCAGCGCATTGCCGCTATCGCTCGACCCGCAGGCGACGGTATTTCAGCTGTGCGGCCATGTGGCCGCGCTTGCCCGGACGCGCGCACACGCTAAAGGCTGACGGCCATGGCCAAGCCCTTTTATCTCACCACCGCGATCAGCTATCCCAATGGCCGGCCCCATATCGGCCATGCCTATGAAGCGATTGCGGCCGATGCCGTCGCCCGGTTCCAGCGCATGTCGGGCCGCGAAGTGTTTTTCCAGACCGGTACCGACGAACATGGGCTGAAAATGGTCCAGACGGCGCGCGACAAGGGCGTGGACGTGACCGCGCTTGCCGATGAAATGTCGTCTTATTTCAGGGCGATGTGCGACGCCCTCAATATTTCATATGATCGTTTCATCCGCACCACCGAGCCGGATCATCACGCCGCGAGCCAGGCGATCTGGAACGCGATGGCGGCGCGCGGCGACCTGTATCTCGGGCGCTATGAGGGCTGGTATTCGGTCCGCGACGAGGCCTTTTACGATGAAAAGGAACTGGTGGACGGGGAAGGGGGCGTGCGCCTGTCGCCGCAGGGCACCCCGGTCGAATGGACGGTCGAGGAAAGCTGGTTTTTCCGCCTGTCGCGCTATCAGGAACCGCTGCTCGCGCTTTACCGCGACAATCCCGATTTCATCCGCCCCGAGGCGCGCCGCAACGAGGTGATCCGCTTTGTCGAGGCGGGGCTGGCCGATCTGTCGGTGTCGCGCACCAGCTTCGACTGGGGGGTGAAGGTGCCGGGGGCGGACGGCCATGTCATGTATGTGTGGGTCGATGCGCTCACCAATTATCTGACCGGCGCGGGCTATCCCGATGCCGGCTATACCGGGCGCTGGCCGGCCGATCTGCATGTCATCGGCAAGGATATTGTGCGTTTCCACGCGGTCTATTGGCCGGCATTCCTGATGTCGGCGGGGATTGCGCTGCCGCATCAGGTGTTCGGCCACGGCTTCCTGCTCCACCGCGGCGAGAAAATGTCCAAATCGCTCGGCAATGTCGTCGATCCGCTTGAACTGGCCGAACGGTTCGGGGTCGACGGGCTGCGCTATTTCCTGCTGCGCGAGGTCGTGTTCGGGCGGGATGGGAGCTATTCGGCCGAGGCGATCGTCACCCGCGTCAATGCCGATCTGGCCAACAGCTTCGGCAATCTCGCCCAGCGGGTGCTGAGCTTCATCGCCAAGAATCTGGGCCGGGTGCCCGGTGCCGGGCGCGGCGATGCCGCCGATGATGCACTCCTCGATCTGGTCGCGCAGGCGACGCGCCACGACGTGCCGGCGGCCTTTGGCGAACTGGCGCTGTCGCAGGCGTGCGAGGCGTGGATGCGCGGCGTGTTTGCGTGCAACCAATATGTCGACGCCCAGGCCCCCTGGGCGCTGCGCAAGACCGATCCGGAGCGGATGGAGGCAGTGCTGCGCACGCTGCTGCTCGCGCTGCGCGATCTGGCGATTGCGATCCGGCCGGTCATTCCCGGCTCGGCCGACCGGCTGCTCGATCTGCTCGGCGTCGCCGCCGACCGGCGCGGCTATGCCGATCTTGCCGACCGCGACTGGCTGGACAGCACCATGCTGGCGGCACCCAGCCCGATCTTTCCCCGGCTGGAGCTGCCGGCCGACGGGGAGGGGTGATGCGCCTGACCGACAGCCATTGCCATCTGAACTATGCCGGGCTGGTCGAGGATCAGGACGGGGTGATCGCGCGCGCGCGCGCAGCGGGCGTGGCGACGATGCTCAACATCTCGACGCGGGCGCGCGAATGGGATGATGTGATCGGCGTCGCCGAGCGTCATGACGATATCTGGGCCAGCGTCGGCATCCACCCGCACGAAGCCGATGCCCATCCCGAGATCGACACCGACCGGCTGGTTGCGCGCGCCGCGCACCCCAAGGTGGTGGCCATCGGCGAAACCGGGCTTGATTATTATTACGACCATAGTGACCGCGCGCGGCAGCAGGACAGTTTCCGCGCCCATATCGCCGCCGCGCGCCAGACCGGCCTGCCGGTCATCGTCCACACCCGCGATGCGGAGGCGGACAGCCACAGGCTGATCGCCGACGAAATGGCGGCCGGCGAATATCGCGGCGTCATCCACTGTTTCACCGCCAGCCGCGATTTCGCGGTGCGGATGCTCGACCTCGGCTTCTACATCTCGCTGTCGGGCATTGTGACGTTCAAAAACGCCCGCGACCTTCAGGAAACGGCGCGGATGATCCCCGAAGACCGGCTGCTGATCGAAACCGATGCGCCCTTCCTTGCCCCGGTGCCACATCGCGGCAAGCCGTGCGAGCCGGCGTTCGTGGCCGATACCGCGCAATTTCTCGCCGGTCTGCGCGGCACCGCTGCCGCGGCGCTGGCCGAGACGACGACCGCAAACTTTCACCGGCTATTTACCAAGGCCGCGCGGTGAAGGTTACCATCCTCGGCTGCGGCACGTCATCGGGCGTGCCGCGCGTCGGCGGGGATGGCAATGATGGCGATTGGGGCGCGTGCGATCCCGCCGAGCCGCGCAACCGCCGCCGCCGCGTCTCGATCCTGGTCGAAAGCGGCGACACGCGCATTCTGGTCGATACGACGCCCGATCTCCGGGAGCAGCTGCTGGGTGCCGGAATCGGCTGGCTGAGCGCGGTCATCTGGACGCATGACCATGCCGATCATGTCCATGGCCTTGATGATCTGCGGCCGTTGTTCCACCGCATGGGCCGGCCGGTTCCCGGCTATGCGCGGTCCGACACGGCGGCGGTGCTGCGGCGGCGCTTCGGCTATGTGTTCAGCGGTGAGCCGGGCTATCCGGCGATTGCGACGCTCGATGAGCTGGGCGATGACATGGCGATCGGCGACATCCGGCTGCGCGTGACTGAGCAGCCGCACGGGGGCATCACCTCGGCCGGGCTGCGGTTCGACAGCCGGGGAAATTCGGTGGTTTATGCCACCGACTTCAATCGCATGACCGATGACATGCGGAGTCTGTATCAAGGCTGCGACCTGTGGATCGTCGATGCGCTGCGCCGCGCGCCGCATCCGACCCATGCCCATCTGGACGATGTGCTGCGCTGGGTAGAAGAGGTCCGGCCCGGCCGGGCGCTGCTGACCCATATGGACAATTCGATGGATTACCGCACGCTCTGCGCGGAGCTGCCCGAGGGCGTGGCACCGGCTTATGACGGCCAGCAGCTGGTGCTGGGATGAGCGGCGATCAATATGCCCAGCTGGCCGGCGCGGTGCTGATGCTGGTGCTGGTCGGCTCCGGCCTGATCGCGCGGCGCCTGCCGCTCGGCTCGCTGGCACGCATGGCGGCGGGGTGGCTGCTGATCATCGGCGCGGTACTGGTTGCCGCCAGCTACCGGGCCGAGCTTGGCCGGCTTGCCAGCCGGATCATGGGCGATCTGGCCGGCGAACAGGGCCGCACGGTCGGCGGCACGCTGCGCATCCCGATGGCGGAGGATGGCCATTTCTGGGTGCAGGCGCGCGTCAATGGCACCCAGCAGCGTTTTCTGATCGACAGCGGCGCGACGCGCACGGCGATGGGACTGGATCAGGCGCGCGCGGCCGGGCTGGAGATCGTCCAGAACGGTTTTCCGGTCGTGCTGGCCACTGCGAACGGTGACGTCGAGGCACGCCGGGCGCGGATCGCCGAACTGCGGGTTGGCCCGATTGTGGCGCGCGATCTCGCGGCCGTGGTCGCGCCAGCCTTTGGCGACACCAATGTGCTGGGCATGAACTTCCTGTCGTCGCTGCGGTCATGGCGGGTCGAGGGCCGGACGCTGATCCTCGAGCCCGAAGATGCCATGACCATGTCCGAGGGGGCGTGAACCCGGTGCTGGACAAGCGCGTATTTTACATAATGTATATTATCGGGATTTCACGATGAGCGGAACGAGCGAGAGCGCCCCTGCCAGGCCCGGGACGGCCCCGCAGGGCACCGATCCGAAGAACGCCCCCGCGGCGCTGGCGCGGCTGGCATCGATCATGGCGCGGCTGCGCGATCCGGAACGCGGCTGCGAATGGGATGTCGCGCA